>NZ_RZTC01000026.1:0-65104 GCF_004023165.1 Mesorhizobium sp. M7A.F.Ca.MR.176.00.0.0
CCCCCTCGAGGGGGAGATGTCGCCAAAGGCGACAGAGGGGGTCGGCACGACTGGACGCGACCTCCTGCTTTGCGAACAGAGAATGCTAGCGCTTCACGCGCGGCGACCCCCTCTGGCCTGCCGGCCATCTCCCTCTCGAGGGGGGAGATCCCCAATCATTTGGACTATCGTCACGATTGCTGCACTATATCAGTGCATAGACAGGAGGGGTGTTTGGGAGAGCCAGGCGTTTGAAGGAAGCAAAAATCCAGAAACCGGAACGGCAGCAGCGCCTGTTCGGCCTGTCGACGCCGCTCAGGGCTGCCGTCATTCCGCCGCTGTCGGCGGCGCGTTGGCTGCTGGTGCTGATCGTCGCCGCCGGCGTCTATTTCTTCCACGGCTTCCTGTTTCCGGTGCTGGCGGCGCTCGTCATCGCTTTCGCCAGCTGGCCGCTTTACCGCCGCCTGCTTGTCGCGGTCAGTGGCAACCGCACCATCGCCGCGACCTTAGCCATCCTCTTCATCCTCGCCTTCCTGGTGATCCCGATCGCGCTCGCCGGCACCTATGCGATCAACGAGGTCCGCGAATGGGTCGCCTGGGCGATCGAGACCAACCGTCACGGCGCGGTGACGCCGCACTGGATCGCCACCATGCCTGTCGTGGGCGAGTGGCTGAACGAGCAATGGACGACCAATTTCGGCCATCCAGGCGGCATTGGTGAACTGATCCAGCTGGTCAGCGGCGCCAACATCGGCAGCATCTATCGCGGTGTGCTGGCCGCCGGCGGCAGCGCTTTCGGCTTGCTCCTGACATTGTTGTTCATGATGATCGCGTTGTTCTTCGCCTATCGCGACGGCGAGCATTTTGCCGGCCAGGTCGATCGTCTCGGCGAACGCATCCTGCCGACCAGATGGGAACGGATTTCGCGCGTCGTGCCCGCGACGATCTCGTCGACGGTGACCGGCATGACCGTGATCGCCATCGGCGAAGGCCTGGTCCTGGGCATCGCCTACTGGCTGGCCGGCGTGCCGTCGCCGGTCACGCTTGGCGCCTTGACCGGCGTCATGGCGCTGATCCCGGGCGGTGCACCACTGTCCTTCACACTGGTCTCGATCTACCTCGCCGCCAGCGGGTCGCCGATGGCCGGGCTGGCGCTGTTCCTCTGGGGCGCGGTCGAACTGTTCATCGTCGACAAGACACTGCGCCCGAAGCTCGTCGGCGGGCCGATAAAACTGCCCTTCCTGCCGACCTTTTTCGGCCTGATCGGCGGCGTCAAGACCATGGGGTTTCTCGGTCTGTTCATCGGCCCGGTGCTGATGGCCCTGCTGGTCGCGATCTGGCGCGAATGGCTTCGCGAGGTGGAAATGGCCGATGAAGTCGTCCCGGGCTCGCCAGCCGAAATTGAAGCCGGTCCGCAAATCGAGGTCCTGCCGGAACCCGTCGTGGCGAAGAAGGCCAGCGCCTGATTTCGAAAAGTAAGCGCTATGACGTTCGCACCTTGACCTTGACCTTTCCACCGTCCGAGGACTGGTGGTGACGGACGGCAGGATCGCGCCATTTGCGGCCGTGACAAGATTGCCCCACGGTGGTCCGCAGATATCAAGCTTGTGCTGTGACGAGGCCGAGGCGGGATGCAGTCTCAAGAATTTGGGAACCAGATCAGGGACACCGTTGCCTCGATCTCCGACATTTTACAGGGCGCGCTGCTTGGCGTTTATGTGCATGGTTCGGCTGTACAAAGCCAGTTGCGGCCGCAGAGCGATATCGACCTCCTTGTGATAATCGCGAGGCCGATGACGGAGCGCGAACGCGTGACTCTTACGGCCATGCTTCTACGGCTTTCCGGGCGGCATCCTCGCCGCGATTCAGAGCCGAGATGCCTGGAGGTTATGGTCTTCGACATCAACGGGCAGGGCATCCACTCCAACCCGGCACAGACAGAAATGGTCTATGGAGAGTGGCTTCGCGATGCTTTCGAAAATGGCGAGACCCCTGGGCCGACAAGCGATGCCGAGAACACGCTCATCCTCGCACAGGCGCGCGAGAATGCGTTTCCGTTATTTGGCCCCGAAGCAGTCCAACTACTTCCCGAGGTATCAGCCAGTGCAATTCGCTCGGCAATGCGCAACGGCCTTTCTGCCCTCTTGGACGGGTTGCACGGAGACGAGCGGAATGTTCTGCTAACGCTTGCCCGAATGTGGCGAACATCTGAAAACGGTGACTTCGTATCGAAGGATGCTGCGGCTACCTGGGCTGGCCAGCGACTTCCCGAGCAGGAGGCCTCGATCCTCGACTACGCGCGAAAGGCGTATCTGGGTGAAGTCATCGACTCCTGGGAAGACAAGCAGGCGGCAACGAAGTCGACTGCCGCGCACATGCGCGAACAGATCGCTCTCCAGCTTTGATCTCTTGCTCTTCCATGGAAAGGCAATCACAGATCACGACGGACAGGGCAACGTGACAGTGGAACATCGGTTATCTCGAAAAGCTGCGCTACACCGGATGTTGCACCGCAAGGTCGCCACGCCGCTTGCGTCCCTCGTGAAGTTGCCACAGCGAATGCGCGACCAGCGTGACGATCAGGATTGCGCCGCCGATCAGGCTGTTGCGAGTCGGTGTCTCGGCAAAGATCATCCACACCCAGACCGGCGCCAGCACGGTTTCGAGCAGGTAGAACATCGCCACTTCAGGGCCCGAAATGTATTTCGGCCCGGCGGCAAGGCAGAAGAACGCTATCGGCATGATGACGGCGCCGTTGAGGATGATCCACCAGGGCGCCTCGACCTGAAAGCCGGTCTTGGAAACCATGAACGCCGCCAGCCCGAAAGGCAGGACGACGCCGATCAGTGAGGTAAAGCCCATATCCTTGCCGCTGGCGCGCGAGATGGTGATGGCGCAGGCGATCAGGAAGGCCGAACACAACGCCATCAGGTCGCCGAACAGATATCCGGTGCCGACGGAATCGCCGACGATGATGACGACGCCGACAATCATCATGGCCAATGCCGCAAAGGTCAGCGGCCGCGGCCGCTCCTTCAGGAACACCCATGAAAGCAGCGCGGCGAACATGGTTGTGAAGGCCAGGATGAACACCAGGTTGGCGGTCGAGGTGTTGTAGACGCCTGTGATGAACGCAATCGCGCCGAGCCCGTAGATCGCGGCAACGATCAGGCCCGACCAGCCAGGTATCAGCTGCGGCGCATCCTTGCTGAACGAGCGCCAGATGGTCCACATGATCAGTGCCGCGGCCAAGGTGCAGCCGGTGCGCAGCAGCAAGATTGTCCACGCCTCGCCGTGGGCGAGCCGGATCAGCGGGATGTCCACGGTCAGCGTCAGCCCGCCAAATGCGGTGAGCAGAAGTCCTTTGGTGTGAGTATCGTGAGACGACATGCAGCGACTTTCACAATGAATTCGGGAGAGGATGGCGGACCGGCGCAATCGCACGCTCTCCCCCATCAGCGGAAAGACCAGCATCGTCTCGATTGAAAATGTTTAAGCCCGGACTTGGGAAAGAGTAATCAGCGCGCGACCGCTTCGTTGGTGTAGCGCTCCCAGCCCTTCGGGCCGAGATGCTCCTGCGGCATGAAGCGCATCTTATAATTCATCTTGCGCGAGCCGTTGACCCAGTAGCCGAGATAGACATGGGGCAGGCCCATCGCCCTGGCGCGGGCGATGTGGTCGAGGATCATGAACGTGCCGAGCGACCGTTCCTCGAAATCGGGATTGAAGTAGGAATAGACCATCGACAGGCCGTCGGCCATCTTGTCGGTGAGCGCCACCGCGATCAGCTCGCCCTGTCCCTTGCCGGTGATGAACGTGTCTGGTCCACGCCGCCGATACTCGATCACCTTGGTGTCGACATGGGTATCCTCGACCATCATCGCATAGTCGAGCACCGTCATATCGGACATGCCGCCACGGCGGTGGCGGGCATCGAGATAGCTGCGGAACAGGGAATATTGTTCGGTCGAAGGCTCGGCATTGTGCATGTGGCCGACGAGATCGGAATTGTGCTGCAGCACGCGCTTCATGTTGCGGCTGGCGACGAATTCCTGGGCGAGGATGCGTACCGAAACGCAGGCGCGGCAGGTCTCGCAGGCCGGCCTGTAGGCGATGTTCTGCGAGCGCCGGAAGCCGCCTTGGGTCAAGAGGTCGTTCATCTCCGCCGCCTTGTCGCCAACCAGGTGCGTGAACACCTTGCGCTCGAACTGGCCGTCGAGATAGGGGCACGGCGACGGCGCGGTCAGGAAGAACTGCGGCGACTGGGTCGGATGCTGCGTCATCGAGCTTTGGAAACACTCCTTCGAATCGCTCTACCTTTGGCGCGGACGGCGAAAAATTCAACAGGATTATGTGAGCGTGGTCGACTCGACGCCTTCACATTTGTGCTCAATCGGTTGCGACTGCTCTTCAGAGGGCCGTTTCAGCGGTCCGTGCGGCTGACGACCGTGCCAAGCAAAAGATCGTGCAAGGTGCGCTTGCGGTCGGAAAACAGCGTCACCAGCAGGACGAGCGGCGACAGGATGACGTTGCCGGCCCAGAACAGCACCGAATGGACGACCGCGGTGAGGCCGTCGATCGGCCTGCCGTCGAGCCGGTCGAGCCGGATGCCCACCATCTTCATGCCCGTGGTGGCCTGGTCGGTGCTGCCCAGCGTGTTCCAGATGTAGAGGATGGCCACAGTCGGCAACAGGATACCGAACAGCATCCAGCCAAGCCCGAGGGTCAAAAGCCCGAGGAAGAACACCAGAATGGCAAACGGAATGGTGAGCAGCGCGACGATGACATAGTCGATCACGAAAGCCAGAATGCGCTTCGTGCGCACGCCGTCATAGGCCCTGACATCGTCGAGCCTGCTGGTGATGATTTCGCCGTCGAGAACGCGCGCGTTCATGTCATTTCCTCGTAACAAGGTCCGACATAGGGTGCGGACCGCTCAGCCATGAAATGGTGAAGGCCTGTGGCGGAATCAAGATCGGGCTTCTTGCGGTGCGCCGGCCTTCAAGGCGCCAGGCGCAATCTGAACCGGTTGAATTTGCGGCGCGGATAACATTAGCTTGCTGCGGCGCAGCAAAAGCGCACATGGCAGGGGACGGGGCAATATGGACTACGACATGCTGGTCATCGGCAGCGGCCCTTCCGGTCGCCGGGCCGCGGTGCAGTCGGCCAAGCTCGGCAAATCGGTGCTGGTGGTCGATCGCGGCCGGCGTCTGGGCGGTGTCTCGGTGCATACCGGCACCATCCCGTCGAAAACGCTGCGCGAAACGGTGCTCAACCTTTCGGGTTGGCGTGAGCGCGGCTTCTACGGGCGCGGCTACCGGGTCAAGCAGGATATCTCGGTCGGCGATCTGGTCGAGCGCCTGCATAAGACGCTCGACCATGAGGTCGAGGTGCTGCAGCACCAGTTCATGCGCAACACGGTCAAGAGCGCCCGGGCTGCGGTGAAATTCCTTGGCCCCAACAAGGTCAGCCTGACCACCGACACCGGCGATTACAGCGAGGTCGGTTTTGCCAATGCGCTGATCGCGGTCGGCACCAGGCCGCACCGGCCGCGCGATGTGCCTTTCGACAAGACCCGAATCTTCGACAGTGACGAGATGCTGGAACTCGACCGCTTGCCGCGCACGCTGACGGTGATCGGCGCCGGCGTCATCGGGGTCGAATATGCAACGATCTTTTCCGCGCTCGACGTGCCGGTAACCTTGGTCGAGCCGCGGAACTCCATCCTAGATTTCGTCGACCGCGAGATCGTCGACGATTTCATCCACCAGATGCGCGATCGCGGCATGACCATCCGGCTGGGCAGCGCGGTGAAGGAAATCCGCTCCAAGCCGGACGCCGCCGAAGTGGAACTGGCCGATGGCCGCACCATTCGTTCAGAGGTCGTGCTCTACGCCGCCGGCCGCACCGGCAATGTCGGCAACCTGGGCCTGGATGTCGTCGGCATCGATGCCGACTCCAGAGGGCGTATCAAGGTCGACCCGCATACGTTCCAGACCAGCGTGCCCAACATCTACGCCGCCGGCGACGTCATCGGCTTTCCGAGCCTGGCCTCGACTTCGATGGAGCAGGGCAGGGTGGCGGCCTGCCATGCCTTCGGCGTGCCGTTGCCGCCGCCACCGGAGACCTTTCCCTATGGCATCTACGCGGTGCCGGAAATCTCGACGGTCGGCCAGTCCGAGGAACAGGTGCGTGAGAGCGGTGCGGCCTATGAGGTCGGCGTGGCACGTTTTCGCGAGACCTCGCGCGGCCATATCATGGGCGTCAACACCGGCTTCCTGAAACTGTTGTTCTCGGTCGAGACGCGCCGTCTGCTCGGCGCGCACATCATCGGCGAGGGCGCCACCGAGCTCATCCACATCGGCCAGGCGGTGATCAATCTCGGCGGCACCGTCGACTTCTTCGTCAACAACACCTTCAACTATCCGACGCTCGCGGAAGCCTACAAGATTGCAGGGCTGGACGCCTGGAACAGGATGGGACGAGGGTAGGCCGGCTGGTCGTGGCGGCGAGCCTGTCAGCTTGCCTGCGCCACCGCCGCGGATCCCGACAGCCATTGTCTGACGATTGCGGCGTCGGCGCTGCCGAATTCATGACCTGATGGGACAATCCGGGCGTCGATCTCGGCGCCATGCTGGCTGAGCAATGTCACCAGAGCAGGGGCGAAGGGCGAATAGGTGAGATCCGCGGCGCCGGCGATCATCAGGACGCGCACCTTTGACAAATCCGTCGCCGGCGCGTGATCGAGCACCGGCATCGGCCGCAGCAGCGCGGCGCGCTCGACGAGCTCCGGATGTAGCAGCATCAGGCTTGAAACCAGATTGGCGCCGTTCGAATAGCCGAGGAACGTCGCGCGTGAGAGATCGAGATGGTGGTGTGTGGCCGTGTCGGCGACGAAGCCCGCAAAGGCATCGGTTTCGGTGCGGATGCTGTGCTGTTCGAAGCGCGTCGGCGTGATGCGCGCGAACCAGCGGAAACCATCCTCCTGGACAATGCGGCCACGCACCGCGATCAGCTTGGCCCGCGGTGCGATCTCTCGCGCCAGCGGCACCAATGTCGTCTCGTCGACACCCGATCCATGCAGCAGGAAGAGACATTCGCCGGTTGAATCCGCCGGGCTGTAAAGCCGGTAGCTGAAGGCCAGATCACGCCGCAGCGCACCATCTTGTGAGGTCTCTTCGATCATCGCGCATCCTCTTGATTATATGAGGTTTCGCTCAATTTGCCGGCTTCAAAACGCAATATTTTCAAGCTCCGCGAAAGTTGATTGAACCGGGCGCATTACAGTCCGTTTCTCCGCCGATAACATTCCTTCGGGAGGAATCGAAGCGGTGCGCCGGGGGGCGCATTGCCCGGCATGAACAACCAGCTTTGAGGCCTTTTTGTCGATGACCACCCAGATTTCCCCGGACCGCGATTCGCGTGTCCCAGACCGCGATTCGCGTGTCTCGGACCGCGATAAGCGTGTCCCCGATCGCACTGAGCGCGACACGCGCATAGACGTGCTCCGTGCTCTCGCTTTGCTGACCATCTATGTCGACCATGTGCCAGGTACCGCCTTCGAGTATCTGACCTACAAGAATTTCGGCTTTTCCGATGCGGCGGAAGTCTTCGTGCTGATCTCCGGCATTTCGGTCGCGCTCGCCTATGGCAGGAAATTCGAGCCCGGAAACCGGCTGCTGGCAACCCTGAAGATGTTGCGCCGCGCCGGTGTGCTTTATGCCACCCACATCGTCACCACCATGGGGGTGATGGCCATGTTCTGCGCTGCGGCGGTGTTTGCCAGGCGGCCGGAGCTTTTGACGATGATCAACATCGAGCCGTTGATCAAGAATACGCCGCAGGTGCTGATCGGCATCGTGACGCTCGGCCACCAACTCGGCTACAACAACATACTGCCCGTCTATGCGGTGCTGCTCTTGCTGACGCCGGTGTTCCTTCTCATTGTCAGCTATCGGCCGGTCTTGGCACTGGTCGCCTCCGGCGCCCTGTGGCTGGTCGCGGGGGTTTACCAAATTGCCCCGCCCAACTATCCCGAGCCCGGCTTCTGGTTTCTCAACCCGCTGTCGTGGCAGTTCCTTTTCAACATCGGCTTGGCAGGCACGCTGCATGTGCGTCGCGGCGGTACCATCCCGGTCAATCGCTGGCTGGTTGGCGGGGCCTTGGCCTACACCGCTGTGGCACTGGTCTGGGTGCACAGCCCGCTTTGGGGGCATATCTCCTGGTTTGGCCTGCCTCCGGTGCTGACCGGCTTCGACAAGACGTTCCTGTCGCTGCCGAGGCTGCTGCATATATTGGCGGTGAGCTACCTGATCGTGGCATTCCCGGCGGTCTCGAACCTGTTTCGCACCGGACGCGATCATCCGCTTGCCATATTGGGCAAACGATCGCTGCCGGTTTTCATTGCCGGCACGGTGCTTGCAATGGCGGCGCAAGTGTTGAAGCTGATCAATCCGGGCGGATTTGCCTATGACAGCCTGTTGATATCGGCCGGCATCGTCATGCAGTTCGCGCTCGCCTACTATCTCGAATGGCTATCGGGCCTTGGCTGGTCCGGCAAAAGCAGGCCGGCTCACAACGCCGCACCGCCCGTCCATGCTGCATCCTTCGCGATGCCGGCCATGGCTACAAGAATGGGCCGTTGAGCTCAGGCGGGCGAGGGGCCGGATGAGGCTCGCACCACGAGTTGGACCGGCAGCGATTGCCGGCTGAACGAACCGTCATTTTCAAGGATCGCCTTGACGGCAAGGCGGCCCATCTCGGCGATCGGCTGGACGATCGTGGTCAGCGGCGGCTTGGAAATCGCCCCTTCCGGAACACCGTCGAAGCCGACGACCGAAACATCGCCCGGCACCGCAATGTCGTGCTGCCGCAGCCAGTCCAGCGCATGGAGCGCCATCCTGTCGGACATCGCCAGAATGGCTGTCGGCGTCTCGGCACCGGCGAAAATATGGTCGAGGCCGGCCCAAACGCTCTTCTCGTCATTGACGGTTTCGTAGATCGGCACGCGCGAGACGTCGACGCCGACCCGGGAGAGTTCGGCGAAATAGCCACGCAAGCGGTCGCGCGTAGCCGAGTAGAGGGCCATTTCCACCTGCTCCCTTGTGGTAGGGCCGAAGCCTGCGTCGGCACAGGGCAGGGTAAGCACGGCAAAGCGGCGATGTCCGAGTTCGGTCAGGTGGCGGGCGGCCAGGCCAGCCCCGGCGATGTTGTCGACGCCGATCGCTGCAACGGCGTCGTCGTCGTCCGAATCGAGATCGAGCGCGACAAAAGGGAGTTTGCGTTCACGCGCCAGTTCGACCAGCCTTGAACCGCCATCGACGCAGAAGACGATGAAACCGTCGACCAGCGCACTCTGGATGTTCCAGGCAAGCTGTTCGTTGTTGGCTGCGGAGACCAGCGAAATCCCCGCACCGGTCGCGTCGCAGGCCTGCGAGATGCTGGCCATCATCACCCGGGCAAAGGGGTCGTCGAAGAAATAGGAGAGGGGTTCCGCGGTCGCGACACCGATGGCATTGACCTTGCCGGCGCGCAGCAGCCTGCCCTTGGGGTCTGGCCCGCCATATCCCATTGCCTCGGCTGCCGCCTTGACCCGTTCGCGGACCTCCTCGCGCACGATTTCCGGGCGGGCGAACACGTTGGACGCGGTGCCATGCGAGACGCCGGCTGCTTTGGCAATGTCTGCCAGCCGGATCGGCCTGGTCTTTGTAGAGGTCAGTGGCGCCATCTTCGTCTCCTCAATTCATCCCATCTAACACTTTCGTTGGATCGGTTCAAATTTTGACTTGATCAAGGGGTCGGTGAGGCGTATGTTTGAATCGATCCAATTTATAGTCGCCTTTGATTGGATCGATTCAGCCCTTGGAAAGGGAGATGTTTGTCATGCACCCCGTCAATTTTCTGTTCGAAGACATTTATCGCAACGACTGGAGCATCTCGTCGAACACCACGACGCAGAAGCGCCGTGGCAAAGCCAGTCCATGGGTCCGCGAGCTGCGGTTCCTTGTGGAGCGCAAGCGGAGCTGAGCGGGTTCGGTTTTTCGCGCCCATCGATTGGATCGATTCAAGTATTGAAAGGAGTGCACATCATGCATCCCGTGAGCCATCTGTTCGAAGACATCTATCGCAACTACTGGGGCATCGCGCCGGCTTCCGAACGGCCGGAGCGGCGTCGGTTGGGAAGGCTGCGGCGGCGCAATCGTGAATTGCTCATCCAGCCCGAGACCGGCAGGACTAACGGCACTACAAACGACGTTTGATTGGCGGAGGTCTGTTATCGGGGCAGGGCGCTCAAAGGCGTCAGGAACGTGGCCGCCCCAGCGCCGAGGCCGCGATCACCAGCCAGCCGGCGATGAGCAAGGTGCCGCCGATCGGCGCCGACAGCGGGAACAGCCGCGACCCGATGAAATCGCGGGCCAGCAGATCGCCACAGAACAACAAAAGCCCAACCAGCAGGATCAGGCTGCCGATGCGTAGGATCCGGTTCGCGCCAAGCAATCCGGCGGCGAGGAAGACCGGCGCATGCATCAGCAGGAAGGATGCGGCGGTGCCGACGAAGGCGCCGCCCAGATGCGCTGCCGCGGCCGACAGCGCCACGCCGGCGGCGCCACAGAGGCCTCCGGCCAGGACGAGGATACGGCCGATATTGCCTGAAGGTTGCTCGGCCGTGCTCATGTCCGTGGCTCCGTGATGTCAGAGGGATAAGCCCAACCCCGTCAGGGCTTACCGGCGTTGGCGAGCATGTCCTGCTCGCGGCGCGATTGCGCCAGCCAGTTATACACCGCGCCGCCGGCCATCAAGACGGATGTGCCCAGAAACACCGAGCGCATGCCGAAATGGCCACCGGCAAAGCCGCCGAGCAGGGGACCGGCGACCTGCCCGACATACTGGGCGGAAATCGACAGGCCGAGCACATTGCCGCCGACCCCATCGGGAACATTGTGGCGGATCACGCTGGTGATGCAGGGCAAGAGCCCGCCCAGCGCCAGGCCCATCAGGAAACGCAGGCCGATGAGTTGCCAGCTTTGCGTGACGAAGGCCTGCGGGATCAGCAGCAGTGCCGAGACGGCTAGCGCGCCGATGATGACGTTCCAGTGGCCGACGCGGTCGGCGAGTTTGCCGAGGCGCGAAGCCGACAGGATGGCGCCAAGGGCCGCCGCCGACATGACGACGCCTGATATCAGCGTGACGCGGCTCTGGTCCTCGATGAGTTGCTGCACATAGACGGTGATGATCGGCTCGATCGACATGGTGGCGAAGCTCAACAGCATGCCGGTCGCCAGCATGGCGACGACAGGCCGCTTGTCCGGGATTTGTGCCCAGCCGCCTTTCTGCTTCTGCTTCGCTGCGGCGTCCGCTGTTTTCGGCCGGGGATTCTCCTTGATCAGAAACGTGGTCGCCAGGAACGCCAGGAAGATGACGCCGCCGGAGAGGAGAAAGGTGGCGCGGATGCCGATCAGCGGCGGCAGGGCGCCGCCCACCAGTGGGCCGACCAGAGCCCCACCCGTGATGCCGGCCGACAGCAGGCCCAGCGCCCAGCCGGAGCGTTCCTTCGGCGTCTGCATGGCAACGAGGATGGTCGATCCCGAGGAATAGCCACCGGCAAACCCGATCAGCAGCCGCAGCAGCACCAGTTGCCAGACCGTCTGCACCATGCCGGTCAGCGACATGCATATGGCCATGCCGAAGCTGGCGCGAACCAGCATCACCTTGCGGCCGTACCGGTCGCCGAGACGTCCCCAGAGCGGCGCCACCAGCGCCGCCGCGAAGAACGTCGCGCCATAGGCAATCCCCGACCATTGCACGATCGCGGCGTGGCCCTCGGCGCCGAGCTGCTCGATATAGAGCGGCAGGAACGGCAAAAGCAGCGTCATGGCGACAAGCGTCGAAAACGATCCGGCAACGCACACGAACAGATTGCGCCGCCAGTGGATGTTGTAGGTGCTGTCGGTCGCCGGGGGCGTGTTCTGCTGCTGCATGTCATATGTCCTGTCCCAGCAACTCTTATCGATGCTTGCTGCGGATACCAATTTGGGATACCAAGATGGTGCCCCTGATGGACGCAAGCTTGACCGCTGTCAATGCGACCGTCTCAAACGTGATCGGAAAAGGCGGCCGGCAAGACGATCGCCAGCAACGATCAGAAAATGGAAACGACAATGTCGCAGATGCAGAGCGTCGAAAAACAGCTTCGGCAAATGATCCTGGGCCTCGAGATCGGCCCCGGCGAGAAGCTGACCGAGCGCTGGATCGAGAGCCGCTTCGGCGCGTCGCGAACCCCGGTCAGGGCAGCACTTCTGCGGCTTGAGACCGAGGGCCTGGTCGGCAGGGACGGACGTGGCTGGACGGTGTCGCCGATCAATCTGGCTGAACTCGAGCAGATCGCCGTCTACAGGGAAGCAGTCGAGGTTGCGGCGCTTCGCCTGACATGCAGCCTGGCGGACCGGAGCGCCGTCGATGTCATCGAGGCGATGCTCGAGTCCTGCGACAACGACACGCCGCGCGAGGAATGGCATCGCGTCGGCATGGATTTTCACATCGAACTGGCGCGTCTGTCGGGCAATGAATTCCTGTTCCGGGCGGTGCGCGATGCCATGACGCGCCTGTCGCGGGCGCGCTGGCTGGAGGTTCGCGACGAAGCGGCCCTCAGCCGCGCCTGGGCCGAACATCGCGCCATACTGGCGTCGGCACGCCTTGGCGACGCCGATGAAGCCGCGCGCCTGCTGTCAGACCACATCGTCGGCAGCCGCGACCGGCTGGTGACGTCGCTCGCCAACGATCGGCGCGGTCTTCGCGCCAGAGGCTTTGCCGTCGTTGCTGCTTAAAGGTGGATGAAGGGCGCAAAGCGGCGTCTGGACGTATGCGCACTTTCGCCTCGCTTCGCAGACGCCGATGGCGTAAGGAGCGGCCATGGAAAACAACCGATTTGAAACACCTGTGACTGTGAAGTCAGTCGCGGCGGGAAGCACTCAGCTCTTGCGCACGGCGCGTGAGGCTTCCGACTACCTCCTCAACAGCTGGCCCGGCAAGCGCAGCCCCAAGCATCGCGCGGCCCTGCAGGCCTGCCATGACGCACTCGCCGGCGACAAGCCGGCGATGAACGCCAGGCGTGCCTTCATCGCGGCAGCACGCGAAGTGGACGTGTTCGTCAGCGACAAGGCGCCCGCCTGACACAAGCCGACATTTGGGGCGGCAATCTGGATTGAGGCACGGCCCGCATCTGCGGGCCGTTTGCCGTCACTTTGCCGTTTCGGTTTCGGCTTCAGTCTCGTCTTCGGGCTTCGAACGTTCCCGCGCTGCAACCTTGGCTGCCAGCTTCTCGGCCTTCTTGGCCGCCTTCTGGCGGTCGCGTTCCTTGCGTTCCTGATCGTAGTTTGGTGGTCGCGCCATATTGGCTCCTTTTCACTGCCTCGCGGCTCTGGTCCTGCCTAGGAGCATTAGCCGTCAAACACAACAGCTGAAGCGATAGTGCGTCGATGATGGCCAGGCTTGCAAGATGCGCGTCGCAATGAAGGGGCCAGGTCCATCATTGCGGCGGCCAATACCTATCGCCATCGATTTGCCGATCAGATGCCGCTTCGGTCAATCACCAGATCTGCAGCACCAAAACGGTCCTTTGCCGTCAGCTGCTGGTGCCAGTAGGGATAGAGCAAGGGCGGCCGGCTGACCGCGTCGAGGCGCTCGCGCTCCTCGCCGGAAAGCACCAGGCTTGCCGCCGCGATGTTGTCCCGGAACTGCGTTTCCGTCCTGCCGCCGATCACCAGCGAACTGACGGCCGGCCGGCCAAGCAGCCAGGCCAGCGTCACCTGCGCTGCCGACACGCCGCGCTGCGTGCCGATCTCGACAAGCACGTCGACGATCCGCCACAGCCGGTCCTCGTCGCGGATCGGCGGTTCGGACCAGCCGGCAAGCTGGCGGGCGGTGGGGCTGTCGCGGCGGTATTTGCCGGACAGCAATCCGCCGGCGAGCGGGCTCCAGACCAGAACGCCCAACCCCTGGTCGACGGAAATCGGCAGCAACTCGTACTCCGCCTCGCGCGCTTCCAGCGTGTAATGGATCTGTTGCGTGACGAAGCGCGGCTGATGATGGCTGTCACTGATGCCGAGCGCCTTCATCACCTGCCAGCCGGAATAGTTGGAGCAGCCGACATAGCGGATCTTGCCTTGGGCAACCAGCGTGTCGAGCGCGCCGATGGTTTCCTCCAGCGGTGTCACGCCATCCCATTCGTGCAGGAAATAGATGTCGATGACGTCGGTCCTGAGTCGCTTCAGGCTTTTCTCGCATTCGCGGATCAGGTGATGGCGTGACAGGCCTTCATCGTTCGGGCCTTTGCCGATCCGCATCCGTGCCTTGGAGGCGATCAGCACGTCACCCTTGCGCTTGCCGCCGAGCGCTTCGCCGATGATTTCTTCCGAAATGCCATTCGAATAGACATTGGCGGTGTCAATGACATTGATGCCGGCGTCGATGCAGAGATCGATCATCCGGCGCGCCTCGTCCAGGTCTGTCTTGCCGACAGCCGAAAATGCGCCGGCGCCGCCGAACGTCATGGTCCCCATGGTCAGCGTCGATACTTTCAGGCCGGAACGGCCGAGAGTGCGGTATTCCATGTCGGTCCTCGCGATTGCATTGAGAAGAGGTTGGGAAGGGCGCCCCAATGTGGATGCTATTTGTATGACAATTTGCGCGGTATGTCTCGATGCCAGGGCGGCGGATCGATCATGCCTCGCGGGTTTTGCAGTGGTGGCGATCAGGTCAGGCTGCAATAAAACCGTCATTGCAGGCCTATATTGAAGTCGGCTCAGGCGTTGCCGTTCCGGGCTGTAAGCCGGAGTTTGGGGCGCCGGACCTGAATCGACAGAGCTTGCAAGTGGAGCAGCCGATAATGACCGAGCTAAAACAGAATTCTCCGGCCCGGGATTGGCTTGAAGCCGAACTCGCCGACACGCTCGACGAAGACTATGAGCTCGAAATGTCGGAGCCGGCGCTGTCGATGGAGATCGCCAAGATCTACAAGAACTCGCATCCGCCTTCGATCGATCGCATGCAATATTTTCGCGACCTGATCACCCTGCAGTCCGAATTGATCAAGCTGCAGTCCTGGGTCGCCTACCACAAGAAGAAGCTGGTGGTGATCTTCGAGGGACGCGATTCGGCCGGCAAGGGCGGTGTCATCAAGCGCATCACCCAGCGGCTCAACCCGCGCATCTGCCGCGTCGTGGCACTGCCGGCACCGACCGAGCGCGAAAAGTCGCAATGGTATTTCCAGCGCTATGTCCCGCATCTGCCGGCCGGCGGCGAGATCGTGCTGTTCGACCGCTCATGGTACAACCGCTCGGGCGTCGAGCGGGTGATGGGCTTTGCCCAGCCCGATCAGGTCGAAGAATTCTTCCACGACGTGCCGGAGTTCGAGCGCATGCTGGTCCGCTCGGGCATCACCGTGGTCAAATACTGGTTCTCGATCACCGACGAGGAACAGCAGATGCGCTTCCTGATGCGCATCCATGATCCAATGAAGCAGTGGAAACTGTCGCCGATGGATCTGCAGTCGCGTGTGCGCTGGGAGCAGTACACCAAGGCCAAGGAAGAGACCTTCGCCCGCACCAACATCCCGGAAGCGCCTTGGTTCATCGTCGAGGGCAACGACAAGAAGCGCGCGCGGCTGAACTGCATCGACCATCTGCTCAAGCAGCTGCCTTACGAGGAAGTGCCGCACGAGGAGATCACTTTGCCGGAGCGCGTCTTCAACCCCGAATACGAGCGCCAGGTGCTGCCGCGCGAGCTCTACGTGCCGGAGAAGTATTGATGGATCGCTCCCTTCTCCCCGTATAGTGACGGGGAGAAAAAGCTGTAACTACGCCCGCTTGATGGTGACGTGCGTGGCAAGCGGCGTCGCCACCTGCTCGCTGCAGATATAGCCCAGCTTGAGCATATCGAGGCCGGCGAAAAGGTTCTCGCCCGAGCCGAGCAGCACCGGCGCGATCGCCAGATGCATCTCGTCGATCAGTTTTTCCTGCAGATATTGCCGGATGGTGGCGACGCCGCCGCCGACCCGCACGTCCTTGCCGCCAGCGGCAGCCTTAGCCTGTTCAAGAGCTGAATGGATACCGTCAGTGACGAAGTGGAAAGTCGTGCCGCCCTCCATCGTGATCGGTTCCCGCTTGTGATGGGTGAGCACGAAAACCGGCACATGATAGGGCGGGTTGTCGCCCCACCAGCCCTTCCAGCTGTCGTCAGGCCACTCGCCGCGGATCGGCCCGAACATGTTGCGGCCGAGGATCCAGGCGCCGACATTCTCGAAGCTGCGCGCCGCGAACGCCTCGTTGACGTCGGTGGTGCCGCCATCTTGTCCGAGCACCTTCTCGCGGAAGGTGCAGGTGTCGACAAACCACTTGTGCAAGGATTCCCCACCGACGCCGAGAGGATTTTGCAGATCCTGATCGGGACCGGCGCCATAGCCGTCGAGCGACAGGGTGAAAGCGTTGACGCGAAGTTTGGACATGCGAGCCTCCTCGATAACCGATTGTATTTTGCAAGCAGTTGTTTGTAGCAAGCTGATTGTGAATTGCAACCGGTATTTTCAAAGAACTTTGCCGCACCGCACGTGCAGAGCAGAAAGATCCGGCAGTCTCGACGCGAGCAAATGTTCCGTTGCCATGCAATTGCTTATGACGAGAGAAATATCGCGGTTCCTTCCTTGCGACGCGAACAGGATGCTGCCGCAAGTGTCAGCCACAACTATCGGCGCTGCGACGCTTCGAGCATACGTTCGACAGCAAGACGCAGTGGCGGCAGGCTGTCGGTCACCACCGCCCATACTATCGCACCGGAGGTTTTGTGATATTCGTGACGCAAAACGTTGCCTATCCCACGAACTTGTTTCCATGGAATCTCGGGAGCAAGGGCTGCCAAATCATCGGGAATGTGGCGGGCAGCTTCGGAAATGATTTCGATCCCGCGCTCGATGCCATGTCGGAGCAGCCAGTCGCTATTAAAGTCATCCAGCGTCTTGCCCGCGGCGGCAGCAAGATGCCGTCCAGGGCCTCCATGATTTCGGCTAGAATCGGTTCGATCCGGCGCACTGCCATCAAAATATGCGCACAGCAGATTGTTCGATGTCGGCCTTCAACATGGGATTGAGGCTGTCGCGGGTGGTGATATCGATCTCCGCTGACATCTTCTCCTCAAGAAATTGCTTGATGCCGACCAGATCAATCAGCGAAAAGCGTCTTGCAGGATCATAATCGATGAAGAGGTCGAGATCGCTGTCAGGCCCTGCGTCGCCCCGTAAAATCGATCCGAACAGATAAAGCGAAGTCGCGCCCATGCCCTTGATGGCATCTGCATTTCTCTGCAACCGCTTTATGACCTCATTCCTGCTCATGAATTCATTCTAGCGGATTGCGTTAAAATTCCAAAGCTACCTAGCGGCCCCCCTTCAGCATCTCCGCCACTTCGGGTGCGAAATAGGTCAAGATGCCGTCGCACCCGGCGCGCTTGAAGGCGAGCAGCGATTCCAGCATTGCCTTCTCGCCGTCGATCCAGCCATTGGCGCCTGCCGCCTTGATCATCGAATATTCGCCCGACACCTGGTAGGCGAAGGTCGGCATCTGGAACTCGTCCTTCAGCCGCCGGATGATGTCGAGATAGGGCAGGCCGGGCTTGACCATCAGCATGTCGGCGCCCTCGGCGATGTCCTGTTCGGCCTCTCGCACCGCCTCGTCGGAATTGGCATGGTCGATGTAATAGGTCTTCTTGTCGCCCTTGAGCAGACCGGCGGTGCCCACCGCCTCGCGATAGGGACCGTAGAAGGCCGAGGCGAATTTGGTCGCATAGGACATGATCGCCACATCCTGAAAACCATTGGCGTCAAGCGCGTCCCGGATGGCGCCGATGCGGCCGTCCATCATGTCGGACGGCGCGATGATGTCGGCACCGGCGGCCGCCTGGATGACGGCAGCGGCGGTCACCTGTTCCACCGTCTCGTCGTTGACGATGATGCCGTCGCGCAGGATGCCGTCATGGCCGTGGCTGGTGAACGGGTCGAGCGCGGCGTCGGTGATGATGCCGATCTGCGGCACCGCATCCTTGATCGCACGGGTGGCGCGGTTGATGACATTGTCGGGATCGAGGATGTGCGAGCCGGTCTGGTCGCGCAGCGAGATGTCCACATTGGGGAAGGTGGCGAGTGCCGGAATGCCGAGTTTTGCCGCGCGCTCGGCCTCCTTGACGGCGAGATCGATCGACAGGCGGAAGACGCCGGGCATGGCGGCGATCGGCTCGCGGACACCCTTGCCCTCGACGACGAAGATCGGCCAGATCAGGTCGTCGACCGTGAGCCGGTTCTCCTGCACGAGACGGCGCGACCAGTCGGCCTTGCGCATGCGGCGCAGACGGCGGCTGCCGGTGATCTCGTCGACGCCGCGCGCGCCGGCGGGCTTTGCGGGGGTGAATTTGTTCATCGCCAATACTCTCGTTCGGGCAGGCTTTTACCACGAGCTCCCGCTGCTGACCAATGCGGCACGATTGTGCCAGCGACGCGGTCGAGGTCTATTCGGGTTGCCCATTGCCTGACAGAATCTGTGCCGCGCCCCTGATGGCGACGCGGAAAGCTTCGTCGAAATTGACGCCGCGCACCTGCCAGATGTAGGTCTTGCCGGCCGCGGCCAGCCGCCAGTCGGCGATCCAGCCCAGTTCCTTGTCGCTCCAGACGAGACTGCCGGAAAGCGCCTGGTCGGCGCCGGTCTTCTTCGCCAGTGTGTCGAGCTTCGTCATCTCGGCATTGCGAAGCGCCTGATCGTCCAATCCAGCCCGCGACAGCTGCGCCGCCGTGGGAAAAGCCACCTGCATGGCCAGCGGTACGGCGGCATTGCCGAACGATTCGCGCATCGGCATGCCACGGTCGTCGTCGGCATCGAGCGCGTAATGCATTGTTCCGCGCTCGGTCACCAAAAACACCGCCAGCCGCGGCCGCTCGGCCAGCCACGGCCTGCTGCCGAGCGAAGCCAGCACTGGGTCGATTTCAGCCGGCCCGTACTGGCAGTAGAGATTGTGAGGCCGATCGTACGTGCCCTGGTCGTCATGGTTGGGAATGCCTTCCATGCGGTCGCGGTAGTGGAAGCCAGCGACGAAGCTGCCGGCCTTGTCGCGCAATGCCGTCATTTCAGGTTTTGCCGGAAGGCGCTGATCGCCGGAAACCCGCACCAGAACCGCATCGAGACAGCGCTTGAAGCCGGACTGGCGGTTCTTCTCGTATTTGCCGTTGACGATGGTCTGCGAATTGTAGAGGTCTTCCAAAGTCGCCGCCGTGACCGGGTGAACAGCCAAGCCGATGCTCAGGCCAATTGCCATCCGCGCAAGGTGCGAAAATCGAGTCATGAACAATCGTCCCGTTCGAAGCCCCGCCAGAGCTGCGCTGCTATGAACTCTATCCAGTTTTCCAATATTGCAGTTCGATTTTTAGCACTGGCTCCTGGTCCGGGCCAGAGCTTGCACCGGTGTGCTCGCCATTGACGCACCCATGCGCCACGCTTTAGCACTTCAGTCCCGGCGGCCGGGGGAGGGATTCTTCACGATGGATTTTGGCGGAGGCGACGAGATCCGCTTCGAACATCTGGGCCGGGCCGGCGTCGTCACCTTGACGCGGCCGCAGGCGCTCAATGCCTTGACGCACGGCATGATCAGGGCGCTCGACGCTGCCCTTTCCGCCTGGGAAGCCGACCAGGGCATCGACGTCATCGTCGTCAAGGCAGAGGGCAGGGCCTTTTCGGCCGGCGGCGATATCCTGCATGTCTATGAGACAGGCCGGGCGGGAAAACCGCCGGTCGAGTTCTTCGCCGATGAATATCGGCTCAATGCCCGCATCAACAGTTTTAGGAAACCTTATGTCGCCCTGATCGACGGTATCGTCATGGGTGGTGGTGTCGGTATCTCCTTCCATGGCTCGCACCGGGTGATGACCGAGAATGCCCAATTTGCCATGCCGGAGGTCGGCATCGGCTTTTTTCCGGATGTTGGCGCCAGCCACCTGCTGCCTGATCTCGGCGGCTCCTTCGGCATGTATCTGGCGCTGACCGGCAATCGCATCCGCTATGGCGATGCGCTGTGGTCGGGGCTGGCCACCCACACCATCAAGGCCGAGGACCAGGCTGGCTTCCTCGACCGCCTGGCGCTGACCGGCGATCCGGAATCGGTGCTGCGCGGCTTCTTCGTGCAGGCAAGGCGCGAAACCGACAGGCCGACGCTGGAGGCGATTGTCCGCCATTTTTCGCAACCGTCCCTGAACCGCGTCATCGACAGCCTCGAGCGTGCGGCCGACGCCGACGAGTTCGCGGCAAAGACACTGTCGACGATCCGCACCCGCTCGCCGACCAGCCTGCGCGTCGCCTGGCGGCAGATCAGCGCCGGACTGACGCTGTCCATGGAAGCCTGCATGAAGATGGAGTTCCGCATCCTCAACCGGATGCTCGCCGGCCATGATTTCTACGAAGGCATCCGCGCCGCGATCATCGACAAGGGCTCGAAGCCGCAATGGCGGCCGGCAAGCCTCGCTGCGGTCAGCGAAGCGGATGTCGATGCCTATTTCGCTCCGCTCGGCGAACGGGAACTCTTGATATGAGCGAGGTGACCTCGAGGCGCGTCGTGCTGCAGCCCTCCGGGGTGGAGGTGATCTTCGCCTGGTTCCAGCGCGTCATATCGGGCTATTGCCTGCTGTTCGGCATTCTCTACTGGATCAGGTTGATCGGCTTTTATCCGGGTACGCTGTGGCGGTTCGACCTGATGCCCGTGCACTGGCAGGTGGCTGCGGTGGTGCTCGCCGTGTTCTTTCCCTTTGCCGCTGCCGGCCTGTGGATGCTGGCGTCCTGGGGGCCGGTGATCTGGTTCATCTGCGCGGTGACCGAGACGGTCATGTATGCCGGCTTTCCCGAGCTATTCGGCCACCGCTTGCTGATTGTCGCCTCGCATGCGGCGGTGGCGCTGCTCTACATCGTCTTCCGTGTCGTCATCTACCTGCAGAAGCGCCCGGTCCGCCACTAAGCCGTTGAACCCATTGGCGGCCCCGCTGTCGCCTCGAATGAGCCCCGCAATCGTTGCCGAAATCTTTAGGTTAATTATCCTTGCTCGGGTGACCGTTCGTTAAGCCTCTTCCGAAACCCCTTACCGGTAAGCTCTTGTTAGCCCTAGCGTTTAAGTCGAATTTTATGAGTATTCGATAGTGTCGCGATCAAGGTGAAAAACAAAAAATCACCAGGGCGACAAACAAGAGGCAAAGACAATGATCAATTCGCGTCCGGCGGCGAAGACCGCCAACGTATCCGACGATCGCCGCGAGGCTATCCGTTCCCTGTACATGGAATCGCTGCAGCTTGTTGAGCGGCTGCACCGCCGCCTGCTTGATGTGATCAAGGACGAATTCGACCGCAACGGCCGTTCCGACATCAATGCCATCCAGGCGCTGCTGCTGTTCAATATCGGCAATTCCGAGCTGACCGCCGGCGAGTTGCGCTCGCGTGGCTACTATCTCGGCTCGAACGTCTCCTACAATCTGAAGAAGCTGGTCGATCTCGGCTTCATCAATCACCAGCGCTCGCGCATCGACCGCCGTTCGGTCCGTGTCTCGCTGACGCCGAAGGGCAACGAGGTGGCGGAGGTCGTTGCCGGCCTCTACGAGCGTCATGTCGGCTCGATCGAGCAGGTCGGCGGCATCAACACCGACGAGTTCAAGCAGATGAACCGTGCTTTGCAGCGGCTCGACCGCTTCTGGAACGACACTATCGCCTACCGGATGTAAGGCGCCGCATCGGATCCGGCCCGCGCCACAGAAACGCGGCCGAAATATCGACCTTCAGTCAGGGCCGGTGCCGAGAGGCATCGGCCTTTTTCCAGCGACTGACGGCGACTTGAGTTCATCTGTTTGTCAGCTGACCGCAACCCCGTGGGCCACGCTTTGCTTTCGCTTCCACAATGCCTAATGTCGCCGCACAAGGGGGCATGATGGGTCGAAGCAGGCGTTTCAAGATCTGTTTTGTCGCGGCGGCGCTACTGCTTGCGTCAGAAACGGCTTTCGCCGAGGAATGGTGGAAGGATGCCTTCGCCATGGAAGGCAGCAGCCCGTGCGACGGCAATGACTCCAGAGTGATGTTCACCGATAAGTCGGTGGAAATGTGGGAAGTCGGCTGCACAATCGACAAAGTCCAGAAGATCAAAGGCCTGGACGCCGTCATTTTGGACCTGACTTGCTCGGACGATACCGACAGTGTGGAAAAGAGGCGGGCGCTGCTGCTCAAACTCGATGACAGCAAGATATTGCGTTACCCTGAGAACCAAGTGCTGCAACGATGTTCCGAGTTGGAGGCTCCGGGTCCGAAGCCCTGAGCCAGTCTCGTTCGCGGCTGGCTGCGCGCCTTGCCGCGCGGCAGTCGACCCCATAGGCGATAGCTCGGCGACGGCGCCGACCCCGATACCCAAAAGCATCGGTCCGTTCTTTTCGGAATGCCGGCCAGTCGGATTCGTGCGCTAGGCCACGTTGCCGCCATATTCCAGTGGAACCGAGAGTGGCAGTGATGCTGGTGTGAAGACCATGCGTTCACCCGCAATCCGTATCGCGCCTGGGCGCTGTCACACCAAGGTGATACGAAGCATGGTTGGCTAATTGTTAAGATTGCCAATTTTACAGTGCGGGCGAGATCGCCCGGTGATCAACGCAGCAAGTGATCGAACTGCTACAAATGTCTGGAACGTCCATGAGAACCAGCCGTCGTTTTTTCCTCTCCGGAGCCTCCGCGCTCGCAGCCGCAGTGGTCGCCGGCGGCGCCAATGCGCAGGATGTGATCGGTGACATCCTGAAATCCTCAGCGCGCGGCAATTGGGACGACCAGTTCGATGCCCGCGCCAGCGAGGGCGGCAAGGTGGCCTCGACGCTGCCGATCTTCAGCCCGCAGACCGTCGCCTTCACGGAACAGGCGGTCGGGCAATACCAGAACATTGTCGGGCAGGGTGGCTGGGTCGATGTTCCCGCGACCAAGAAGCTGCAGCTCGGCGTCGATGACCCGGATGTGGTGCCGTTGCGCAAGCGGCTGATGGTTTCCGGCGATCTGTCGCAGAGTGCCGGCATTTCGACGGCCTTCGATTCCTATGTCGACTCGGCGGTCAAGCGTTTCCAGCTGCGCCATGGCCTGCCTGCCGATGGTGCGCTCGGCAAATACACCTATGCTGCAATGAACGTTTCGGCGCAGATCCGGCTCGGCCAGTTGCAGACCAATCTGCAGCGGCTGCGCGAGAAGGCCGGCACGCTGGGCAGCCGCTACGTGCTGGTCGACATTCCGGCAGCGCAGGTCGAAGCGGTCGAGAACGACCGCGTCGTGCTTCGCCACACCGCGATCGTCGGCAAGATCGACCGGCAGACGCCGATCGTCAATTCCAAGATCAACGAGATCATCGTCAATCCATACTGGAACGCGCCGGTCTCGATCGTCCGCAAGGACATCATTCCGCTGATGCGAAAGAATCCCGATTATCTGAAGGATAGCCACATCCGCCTGTTCGCGCCGGATGGCAGCGAAGTCGATCCGATGAATGTGGACTGGTCGACCGACGACGCCGCCAAGTACCGTTTCCGCCAGGATCCCGGCTCGGAAAACGCCATGGCCTCGGTGAAGATCAATTTCCCGAGCCCTGACGGCGTCTACATGCACGATACACCGCAGCAGAGCCTGTTCGGCAAGATGCTGCGTTTCGATTCCTCGGGCTGCGTGCGCGTGCAGAATGTGCGCGACCTCGTCACCTGGATCCTGCGCGACACGCCCGGCTGGGATCGCCAGCATTTCGAGGCGGCGATCAAGACCGGTGAAAACACGCCGATCCAGGTCACCAATCCGGTGCCGGTCCACTTCCTCTATCTCTCGGCCTGGTCGACCGGTCCGGGCGTCGTGCAGTTCCGCGACGACGTCTACGCGCTTGATGGCAACAACGAACTGCAGATCACGTCCGCGCTGTAAACATTTGATTCCTAGCTAAAAAGGCCGCCTCTCAGGGCGGCCTTTTTCATTGATTGGGTGCCGCGGCGTTTTTCACAGGACGGGCGGCTGGACGGATCGGCCGGCTTTGCGCATGGTCGGCGGAAAGCCTGGAACCGGACCATGGAAGTCGCCGTCTTCATTCTGGTCGTGCTCGTCTTCGTGGCGCTTTCCGGCGCTCTGGTTCGCCTGGTACGGGTGCCGTTGCCGGTGCTGCAGATTGCGATCGGTGCCGCGCTTGCGTGGCCGGTGCGCGGCATCCATGTCGAGATCAATCCGGAACTGTTCCTGCTGGTGTTCATCCCGCCGCTGCTGTTCGGCGATGCCTATGGCGCGCCGAAGCGTGAACTGATGGCGCTGCGCCGACCGATCCTGGATCTGGCCATAGGGCTGGTCTTCTTCACCATCGTCGGCTTCGGCTACGCCTTGCATTGGCTGGTGCCGAGCATCCCTCTGGTGGTTGCTTTTGCGCTAGCCGCGGTGCTGTCGCCGACCGACGCGGTGGCGGTGTCCTCGATCGTCGACAGGAATGTCGTCCCGGCGCGGCTGATGCACATTCTGGAAGGCGAGTCGCTGCTCAACGATGCGTCCGGGCTGGTCATGTTCCGCTTTGCCGTCGCGGCGGTGCTGACCGGCAGCTTTTCCCTTGCGGCGGCTTCGCTCAGTTTTCTCTATGCTGTGGCGATCGGCATCCTGATCGGCGTGGCGGCGCTGTTCGTTGCCGCCAAGCTGCTGCAATTGCTCAACCGGATCGGCGGCGTGCCGGCCGAAGCGCAGGTGCTGGTGATGGTCCTGCTGCCCTTCATCGCCTATCTCGGCGCCGAGCATGTCGGAGCTTCCGGCATTCTGGCGGCTGTCACCGCGGGCCTGCTCACCGGCGGCTCCGGCGTGTTTCGCTTCCTCGGCGTCTCTGCGCGCATGCAGACGATGTCGCTGTGGACGACGCTCTCCTTCGTTTTCAACGGCGCTCTCTTCATCGTGCTCGGCCTGCAGCTTCCCGACATCATCCGCCATGTGCCGCCGGAACTCATGAGCCTGCACCCGATCATCCAGCCGATCGCGACCGTCATCGCGCTGACGCTGTGCCTGATCGCGTTGCGCTTCCTGTGGATCTGGGTGGGCGATATCGCCGCCGGCATCGCTGCGCGTCTGGGCAAGCGCAAGGTGGAGCCGTTCGGGCTGCGCGTGCGGCTCGCCGGTTCGGTGGCCGGTGTGCGCGGCGCCATTACGCTGGCCGGCATCCTGTCACTGCCGCTCGCCATGCCGGACGGCTCGCCGTTTCCGGCGCGCGACCTGGTCATTTTCCTGGCCGCCGGCGTCATCATCTGCTCGCTGGTCATCGCCAGCCTCGCTCTGCCGACGATCGCCAGGGGGCTGGTCGAGCCCGGTGAGGATGCCGGCGCCGCCGAGGAGCGCCTGGCGCGCGTCGGCGCCGCCAAGGCGGCAATCGCGCGCATCGAGAGCATTGCCGGAGCCGCCGATGATGAGGGAGGCGAGGTGCCCGGCACCAGGCTTGCCGCTGCCGACAGCATCGTCGCCGGCTACCGGCGCCGCATCGCCGCCTCGGACGAAGCCGATGAGGCCCGCGCCGAGGCGCGCGAAGCCGGAAGGCTGGAGCTCGAATTGAGATTTGCGGGCATCGAAGCCGAGCGCGAGGCCGTGCGCGCCATGTTTCGCAGCGGCGAGATCAACGACCATACGTCGCAAGCGCTGTTTACCGAGATCACGCTCACCGAGGCCTTGCTGAAAGGCCGGAAGGCTCGGAAATAACGACCCGCGGGCCAGGCTGGCGCAATCCGGCCAGCAAATTTCGCGCCGCAAACGTGGCGGGGCGAAAACAACTGTGTTAATGGCGCGGCAAATGCATGTCGCCCAAAAGTGTGCAGCGGTTTTGGGACAACGACATGCATAAATCAAAAATTGCCCCCGAACCTCGAGGATTTCAGGCCATGGCAACAGCAGCGGCAGTGTCGAACAAATTCGAATCCTTCTTCGAAACCACGCTGGCCGATGCCGATCCGGAGATTTTCGGCGCCATCCGCAACGAACTCGGTCGCCAGCGCCACGAGATCGAGCTGATCGCCTCGGAAAACATTGTTTCCCGCGCCGTGCTTGAAGCGCAGGGCTCGATCATGACCAACAAGTACGCCGAGGGCTATCCGGGTAAACGCTACTATGGCGGCTGCCAGTTCGTCGACGTGGCCGAGGAACTGGCCATCGAGCGCGCCAAGAAGCTGTTCGGCTGCAACTTCGCCAACGTCCAGCCGAATTCCGGCAGCCAGATGAACCAGGCCGTGTTCCTGGCGCTTTTGCAGCCGGGCGACACGTTCATGGGCCTCGACCTCAATTCCGGCGGCCATCTGACCCACGGTTCGCCGGTCAACATGAGCGGCAAATGGTTCAAGGTCGTGTCCTATGGCGTGCGCCAGGACGACCATCTGCTCGACATGGACGCCATCGAGAAGACCGCGCATGAGACCAAGCCGAAGCTGATCCTTGCCGGCGGCACCGCCTATTCGCGCGTCTGGGACTGGAAGCGTTTTCGCGAGATCGCCGACGCGGTCGGCGCCTATCTTATGGTCGACATGGCGCACATCGCCGGCCTCGTCGCCGGCGGCGTGCATCCGTCGCCGCTGCCGCATGCCCATGTCGTGACCACCACGACGCACAAATCGCTGCGCGGCCCGCGCGGCGGCATGATCCTGTGCAATGACGAGGACATCGCCAAGAAGATGAATTCGGCGGTGTTCCCCGGCTTGCAGGGCGGCCCGCTGATGCATGTCATCGCTGCCAAGGCTGTCGCTTTCGGCGAAGCGCTGAAGCCAAGCTTCAAGGTTTATGCCGAGAGCGTTGCCGCCAACGCCAAGGCGTTGGCCTCCAGCCTCAAGGAGACCGGTCTCGACATCGTCTCCGGCGGCACCGACAACCATCTCATGCTGGTCGACCTCAGGCCCAAGAACGCCACCGGCAAGCGCGCCGAGGCGGCGCTTGGCCGCGCCAACATCACCTGCAACAAGAACGGCATCCCGTTCGACCCGGAAAAGCCTTTCGTCACCTCGGGCGTGCGTCTCGGCACCCCGGCCGGCACCACGCGCGGCTTCGGCCAGGCCGAATTCCGCGAGATCGGCAAGCTGATCGCCGAAGTGCTGGACGGTCTCAAGGTTGCGAATTCCGACGAGGGCAATGCCGCTGTCGAAGCTGCGGTCAAGGCCAAGGTCGTGGCGCTGACCGATCGCTTCCCGCTCTATCCCTATCTCGGCTGAGGCGATAGGAAGGCTTACCGCCTGCTGCAACGACAAGCGTCGTTTCAGCAGGCCGGGGCGACCGGCAGGAGCCTTGATGATGCGACCGTTTCGTTTCGCCAACCTTGGTGCCGTTGGCGCTCTGGCCGCTTTGATCGCCGTGCCTTTCCCCGGCGTCGCCTTGGCGCAAACCGCCTCTGCTCAACCCGCGCCCGCGCAACCCGCACCTCAGGCCGAGCCGGCGGCGCCCGCCCAGGCGGCACCCAAGCTCGAAACGTTCGGCAGATGGTCGACCCTGGTCGACGAGGTCGACACCGGTGAGGATCTGCGCAAGACCTGCGCTGCCTCGACCGCCTTTATCGGCGCGGGCGGCGTGCCCGGTACCTTGACGCTCGTCATCACGAACGGCGATGCACTGCCGCCGGATGCCTACCCCTCCATAACCATCGCCGTCGACAACAAGGGTCTGCCGGCCGGCAAGTCGATTGCCGCCACCTTCGGCGATGACAAGGGCCGTGTCGCCGCCAAACTCCATTCCGATGGCGCCGTCAACGGCCGGCTCAGCTGGACCGTGGACAATCAGGCCAAGATCAGCCTGGCGCTCCTGCGCGCCATGCGCCGGGCATCGGTACTTGATGTCTCCTTTGGCGACGCACCTGTTGGAAGCATATCCATGGATGGCTTCACCAAGGCCTATCGCAGCCTCGGTGCATCGTGCGGATTCCCGACCGCCGACGTAGCTCCCTGAAAACATCGGTACGCGGTGCGGCTGCCTGGCGAGGCTGGCAATCCTGCTTGCGCCTCGCTATCTCTGAAGCGCAAGGGGCTGTTGGCGACACTTTGCCATCGCTGCAAAAACCTCTAAGCCTTTCGCTTCACCAGATTCGCCAACCAAAGGCTTCTCCATGCGCTGTCCCTATTGCCAGTCAGAAGATACGCAGGTGAAGGATTCGCGCCCCGCAGAGGATGGCGCGGCGATCCGCAGGCGGCGTGTCTGCCCCGATTGCGGCGGTCGCTTCACCACCTTCGAGCGCGTGCAGTTGCGCGACCTCGTCGTGGTCAAGAAATCGGGCCGCAAAGTGCCCTTCGACCGCGACAAGTTGCTGCGCTCCGTGGAGATCGCCGTGCGCAAGCGCAATGTCGATCCCGAGCGCATCGACCGCGCGGTGACCGGCATCGTGCGCCAACTCGAAAGTTCCGGCGAGACGGAGGTTGCTTCGGGAGAAGTCGGCCGGCTGGTCATGGAAGCGCTGAAGTCGCTCGACGACGTCGCCTATGTCCGCTTTGCCTCGGTCTACCGCAATTTTCGCGAGGCCAAGGATTTCCATGAATTGCTGGGCGAGCTCAAGGGCGACGAAATCAAGGGTGAAGAGGAAGCCAGCTGAGCATGACTGCAAGCGAACAGGCCGCCCTTGATCGCCGCTTCATGGCGGCGGCACTCAGACTGTCGCGAAAAAATGCCGGGCGCACCGCGACCAACCCGTCCGTCGGCACGCTGATCGTACGCGATGACGGCAACGGTCCGATGATCGTCGGCACCGGCGTCACCGCTGTCGGCGGCCGCCCGCATGCCGAGACCGAGGCCCTGGCCGAGGCCGGCGAGCTCGCGCGCGGCGCCACCGCTTACGTCACGCTGGAGCCTTGCGCCCATCACGGCCGCACGCCGCCTTGCGCCAATGCGCTGGTCAATGCCGGTGTCGCGCGCGTCGTCGGTGCGGCCAGCGATCCCGATTCGCGCGTGTCCGGCAAGGGCTACGCGATCCTGCGTGCCGCCGGTGTCGAGGTGGTCGAGAAGGTGTTGGCCGAGCAAGCCTCCGAGCAGATGGCCGGCTATTTGATTCGTTCGTTGAGAAAACGCCCAGAAGTGGTTCTCAAGCTTGCGCTTTCCAGCGACGGAAAGATCGGCAGGGAAGGCGGTGGGCAGGTGTCGATCACCGGAGATATCGCGCGCCGCGAAGTGTATCTGATGCGGGCCGAGGCGGATGGCATACTGGTTGGTATCGGCACGGCCCTTGAGGACGATCCGGCCCTGACGGTGCGTTTGCCGGGGCTGGAGAACCGTTCGCCTGCCCGCATCGTGCTCGACCGCCAGATCCGGTTGCCGGAGGCCTCGAAGCTGGTTTCGGGCGTCGACCGGGTGCCGCTCTATGTCGCCGCCTGCCTGGAGGCCGATCCGCTGCGGCGCGCAGCACTCGAACGCGCCGGCGTCCGCTTCATCGGCACGGAAACGCACGAGGGCGGCGTAGCCTTGCCGGAACTACTCGAGGATCTGGCCGCGCTCGGCATGGCCAGCGTGCTGGTCGAGGGCGGCGCCAGGGTGGCGAGCGCCTTCCTGGCCGATGGGCTGGTCGACCGCATTGTGCTGTTCCAGGGGCCGGAAGCGATCGGCGACGACGGCATTGCATCGCCAATCGACGCCGACCATATCCCGGCAGGATTTCGCAAGCTGCGCGACATGCGTTTCGGCGAAGACAGCTACGCCGAGTGGATAAGAGACCTCTAGGGATCAACACCGATGTTTACCGGAATTGTCACCGATGTCGGCACTGTCGCTTCCGTCAAGCCGCTCAGGGAAGGGGTGGGGCTGCGCATCGACACAGCCTATGACCCGCAGACCATCGCCATCGGCGCCTCGATCTCCTGCGGCGGCGTCTGCCTGACGGTGACGGCCTTGCCCGACAGCGGCTCGAATGCGCGCTGGTTCGAGGTTGAAGCATGGGAGGAAGCCTTGCGGCTGACCACGGCCTCGGGCTGGAAATCCGGCACCAAAGTCAATCTCGAGCGGGCGCTGAAGATCGGCGACGAACTCGGCGGCCACATCGTTTCGGGCCATGTCGACGGCATGGCCGAAATCGTCGAGCGCAAGGATGAGGGCGACGCGGTGCGCTTCACGCTGGAGGCGCCGCGCGACCTGGCGAAGTTCATTGCGCCCAAGGGATCGGTCGCGCTCGACGGCACCTCGCTCACCGTCAACAAGGTCGAAGGCGCGCGCTTCGACGTGCTTTTGATCCACCATTCGCTGACCGTGACCACTTGGGGTGAGCGCAAGGTCGGTGACCGCGTCAATCTCGAGATCGACACCATGGCCCGCTACGCGGCGCGGCTGGTGGAGGCGACGAAAGAGGGGCTTTGATGGTCAGGAATAGACGGATCTCGGCTGTACCGGAAGGGGGAATACCGGCGACGGACGCTCGAGGCTCTGGCCGATGTGGACGCTGGTCGTGTGATTGATCATCAGGCCGTGCTGGCTTGGGTTGAGAGCCTCGACGGCCATCTCAAAAACGAGGTTGGTGAACCTGAATAGGTCGGCAAACCGGGCGTGCGCAACATCTTCGCTTGCGATGAACCCGGCTTCGGCCTAAGTCACCGGCAACTCCCCGGAGACTTTTATGGCTGGTACATCCCAACACGGCAAAGCCTTCATTCGTCCGAAGGCGAAGGCGCATCTGCTCATTGTCGAAGCGCGCTTTCATGACGACCTTGCTGACGCGCTGCTCGATGGCGCGACAAGCGCGCTCGATGAAGCGGGCGCGACTTATGATGTCATCACCGTTCCAGGTTCGCTCGAGATCCCCGCGGTGATCACCTTTGCACTGGACGGCGCAACGGAAGGCGGCACACATTATGACGGCTTTGTCGCGCTCGGCACCGTCGTCCGCGGCGACACCTATCATTTCGACATTGTCGCCAATGAATCCAGCCGAGCGCTCATGGATTTGAGCGTGCAGGACTCTGTCTGCATCGGCAACGGCATCCTCACCACCGAGAATGACGCCCAGGCCTGGACTCGCGCCAAGCGCTCGGAAGGCGACAAGGGCGGCTTTGCCGCGCGTGCGGCGCTGACCATGATTGCCCTCAAGGAACAATTGGGAGCGCGATCGTGAGCGAACCCGCTTCGCCCGGCCAGCCCACGGTGCGCCACGCCAACAAGCGCGGCGCTGCCCGTCTGGCCGCCGTGCAGGCGCTCTATCAGATGGATGTCGCCGGCAGCGGTGTCTTCGAGATCACCGCCGAATATGAGGCCTTTCGTCTCGGCAAGGAAGTTGACGGCGCGCTCTATCGCGAGGCCGATGCGCAATGGTTTCGCGCCATCCTGGCGGGTGTCGTCGAGAACCAGAAGACCATCGATCCGATCATCCGCCAGGCGCTGACCGAGGACTGGCCCCTGTCGCGGCTGGATTCGACGCTGCGCGCCATCCTGCGCGCCGGCGTCTACGAACTGATGAAGCGCGAGGATGTCCCCGTCGCCGTCATCGTCTCCGAATATGTCGACATCGCCAAGGCCTTCTACGAGGAAGACGAGCCGAAGCTGGTCAATGCCGTGCTCGACCGTGTGTCTCGCCGGGTGCGTGGCGAGGGGCGCGGCAAGGACGCATCATGACGGCGATCGCCCTCGAGACCGGTCAGGAGGCGCGCCGCACCGCGCTGATCCTCGCCGCCTCGCAGGCGATCATCGGCTCGGCGGCCCCCATCGCCATCTCCGTGGGCGCGCTGGCCGGGCAATATCTGCTTGGTCCCGACAAGTCATTGGCGACAGCGCCGATCACCGGCTTCAACATCGGCGTGGCGCTCGGCGCGCTGCCTGCAGCGGCCATCGTCCGCAGCATGGGCCAGCGAAGCGGCTTCATGACCGGCACGATCGTCACGGCGCTTGGTGGCCTGATCGCCTCCTTGGCGCTTTTTCAGGGCGGCTTCTGGCTGTTTGCCTTCGGCTTGCTCACGATCGGTGTCGGCGGCGCCTTCGTCCAGCAGTTCCGCTTTGCCGCCGCCGACAACGCACCGCCTGAATTCAAGGCGCGCGCCATCTCCTTCGTGCTGGCCGGCGGCGTCGTCACCGCCATCCTCGGGCCGCAGATCGTCATCTTCACCCGCGAATTGCTTGCGCCGGTCATGTTTGCCGGTTCGTTCATCTCCATCCTGCCGCTGGCCGCCGTCGGCGCCATCATCCTGTCGTTCCTGCGGCTGCCGGCGAAAGCATCCGGCAAGGTGGAGATCGCCGACAGCGACGCCAGACCACTGGCTGAAATCATCACGCAGCCGCGTTTCGTCGCCGCGCTTTTCTGCGCGGTCGGCAGCTATGCGCTGATGAGCTTCGTCATGACGGGCGCACCGCTGGCCATGGTCGGTTGCGGCCTTTCGGAAAACGACGCGACGCTCGGCATCTCCTGGCACGTCATGGCGATGTTCGCGCCAAGCTTCTTCACCGGCTCGCTGATCCATCGCTTCGGCGCCGAACGCATTGTGGCCACCGGCCTGATCCTGCTCATCGGCTGCGCCATTGTCGCTCTGTCCGGCCTGGCGCTGTGGCAGTTCTGGACGTCGCTGATCCTGCTGGGCCTTGGCTGGAACTTCGGCTTCATCGGCGCGACCGCGATGGTTGCCGCCACCTACCGGCCGTCGGAAAAGGGCAAGGTGCAAGGCTTCCACGACTTCGTCCTGTTCGGCTCCGTCGCCTGCGCCTCGCTGATGTCGGGCATGGTCTACAACGCCTGGGGCTGGGAGATGCTGAACTGGATAGTCTTTCCGGTCACCGTCCTGTGCTTCGTGGCGCTCGGCGCGCTCAAGCTGACGAGCTTGCGCAAAGCTGAAGCCTGATCCATCCGCCGTTTCACCTGACACGGCGCTGTCAGCACGATGTCGGCCGAATTTACCGCTTCGGAACAAAAATATTGCGTCTGTACCTACTGTTATGAAACCGTGTGCCCCGACTGGCCGTTGAAGCCATGCTCATATGCGGTCACCGCGTTTCGGTTCATAGCAAGGGGTTTCACAATGTTTTCAGTCAAGTTTCTGGCCGGCGCGGCATTGGCGCTCGGCATCACGGTGGCTTCCGCCAATGCTCAGGTGGTTGTCTCTTCCAAGATCGACACAGAGGGCGGCGTGCTCGGTAACATCATCCAGCTCGTGCTCAACGCCAACAACATCAAGACATCGGACCGTATCCAGCTCGGTGGCACGCCGGTGGTGCGCAAGGCGATCACCGCCGGCGAGATCGACATCTATCCCGAATATACCGGCAACGCCGCTTTCTTCTTCGAAAAGGCCGACGACCCGGTCTGGAAAGACGCCGCCAAGGCCTATGAAACGGCCAAGAAGCTCGACTACGACGCCAACAAGATCGTCTGGCTGTCGCCGTCGCCCGCCAACAACACCTGGGCGATCGCGCTGCGCAAGGAAGTCGTCGAAACCAACAAGCTCGCCACGCTCACCGATTTCGGCAAATATGTCGCGGGCGGCGGACAGGTGGTGCTGGCGGCTTCCGCCGAGTTCGTCAATTCGGCGGCTGCACTGCCGGCCTTCCAGACCACCTATGGCTTCACGCTGAAGCCGGACCAGCTGATCACGCTCTCGGGCGGCGACACGGCGGCAACCATTGCCGCGGCCGCCAACCAGACCAACGGCGCCAATGCGGCCATGGTCTACGGCACCGATGGCGGCATCGCACCGTCCGGGCTCGTCGTGCTCGACGACGACAAGGGCGTGCAGCCGGTCTACCAGCCGGCGCCGATCATCCGCGAAGCGGTGCTGAAGGAGCATCCCGAGATCGAGACGCTGCTGAAGCCGGTCTTCGCCAAGCTCGACCTCGTCACGCTGCAGGAGCTGAACGGTCGCGTGCAGGTCGGCGGCGAGCCGGTCAAGGGCGTCGCCGAGGACTTCCTGAAGAAGAACGGCTTCCTGAAGTAGGAGGATTCCGGCGCGTCGCTTTCGTGGCGCGCCGGATCGACTGACGGGGCAGAGCGTGAACAGCCGCTTCGACAAGCTCGGCGTGGTCATCGCCGCGATATCAGCATATGCGGCCTTCGCCGCCCCCTTTGCCACGTTCCGTGCCAACCGCATCGTCCCCGGCCAGGCGCGCTCGATTCTCGATGCGCTGCCGGCAACGACCGGAACGCTGCTGCTCGCCATCATTGTCGCCGCAGCACTCATTGCGCTGTTCAAGACACCACTTGTGCTGCGCCTTGCCGCCAGCGTGATGGCGCTTGCCGCGCTTGCGCTGCTGATCGGTGTCGCCGGAACATTTCTCACGCCGGCGGGCAACACCTTCGCCAGAGTTTCGCCAGCCTCCGGTTTCTGGATTCTGATCTTTGCCTTCACGCTTTTGCTCGCCGACGTGCTGACAAGGCTGAACCTGTCGCCATTGGCGCGGGTTGGCGTGCTTGTGGTCGCGGCTTTGGCGATCGGGCTGCTGTTGATTTCGGGAAGCTGGGACAATCTGTCGATCCTGAAGGAATATTTCAACCGCGCCGGCAGTTTCTGGGTAGAGGGCTCCAAGCATGTAACGCTGGCGCTAGGGTCGCTGCTTGCGGCGATGGTCGTCGGCCTGCCACTCGGCATTCTCTGCCATCGTGTCGAAAGTCTGCGCGCCGGCGTTCTCAACGTGCTCAACATCATCCAGACCATTCCCTCGATCGCGCTGTTCGGCCTTTTGATCGCGCCGCTCGGCTGGGTTGCCACGCATGTGCCGGGAGCTGCCGCGCTCGGCATTCGCGGCATCGGCACCGCACCGGCTTTTGTGGCGCTGTTCCTTTACTCGCTGCTGCCGGTAGTGGCCAACACCGTGGTCGGTCTCGCCGGCGTGCCGCGCGCCGCCAACGACGCCGCGCGCGGCATGGGCATGACCGACAGGCAGCGCCTGTTCGGCGTCGAGTTTCCGCTGGCTTTTCCTGTCATCCTCACCGGCATCCGCATCGTCTTGGTGCAGAACATCGGCCTCGCCACCATTGCCGCGCTGATCGGCGGCGGCGGTTTCGGCGTGTTCGTCTTCCAGGGTGTGGGCCAGACGGCGATGGACCTTGTGCTGCTTGGCGCGGTGCCAACGGTCGCGCTCGCCTTTGCCGCCGCCATCATCCTCGATGCGGTGATCGAAATGACCGCCACCAGGCGCAGGGTTGAAACGGCATGATCGAGATCGAAGGCATCACCAAGCGCTATGACGCGACGACCGTGGTCGATGACGTGTCGATGGTCATCGAGCCGCGCACCATCGCCGTCATTGTCGGCACGTCCGGTTCCGGCAAGACGACGCTGCTGCGCATGATCAACCGGCTGGTCGAGCCGACTTCGGGCATCATCAAGCTCGACGGCGCCGACAATCGTTCGCTGCCCGGCTACGAGCTGCGCCGCAGCATCGGCTACGCTATCCAGGGCCACGGCCTGTTTCCGCATCGCACGGTGGCACAGAACATTGCCACCGTGCCGGTGCTGCTTGGCTGGGACAAGGACCGTATCAAGGCCCGGGTCGACGAGTTGATGACGCTCTATCAGCTCGATCCCGAAGCCTTCGGGCCTCGCTACCCGCACGAACTGTCCGGCGGCCAGCAGCAGCGCGTCGGTGTTGCCCGCGCACTCGCCGCCGAACCCAACGTGCTGTTGATGGACGAACCGTTCGGCGCCCTCGACCCGATCATCCGCACCAAGGCGCAGGAAGATCTGCTGGCGATCCAGAAGCGCTTCGGCACCACCATCATCCTCGTCACCCACGACATGGAAGAGGCCGTGCATATGGGCGACAAGATCGCGGTCATGGATGCCGGCAAGCTGGTGCAATACGCCAAGCCGGCCGAGATCCTGGCAAAGCCGGCAAGCGCCTTCGTCGAGACCCTGGTTGGCGCCAGCGAAAGGCCGTTCCGGTTGCTGTCGCTCGGCCGGGTCCGCGATGCCGTGGAGAAGGGCTCCGCCGAAGGTGAGGCGATCCCCGGCGATGCGAGCCAGCGCGACGCGCTGGCCGAATTGTTGTGGTCGGGCCGGCCGGCGCTGCCGGTCAAAGGCGCCGACGGCAAGCCGCTTGGCCGCGTGACCGTCGAAGGGCTGGTGAAGCGTGCGGCGAGGCCGGCATGAAGGCCTGGCTTCCATCGCTGCTCAGGCTAGCATTGGTGGTGCTGCTTGTCGCCTTCGTCACCAATCCCGGGTGGTTCGTGCCGCTGCTGAAGCCGCTGACCGAAAACAACGCGCCGGTGATCTACAACCAGGGCAGTCTGCTGACGCTGACCCTGCTGCACTTACGCACGGTTCTGATCGCCACCGTGGCGGCAACCATCGTTGCGGTGGCGCTTGCCGTCCTGGTCACCAGGCCGGTCGGTGTTGAATTCCTGCCGCTATCGCGCAGCCTCGTCAACATCGGTCAGACCTTTCCGCCGGTGGCGGTGCTGGCGCTTGCCGTACCGGCCGTCGGCTTCGGCGAGAAGCCGACACTGATCGCCCTGTTTCTCTATGGCCTGCTGCCGATTTTCGAGAATGCACTGACCGGCCTGACGACGCTGCCGGCCAATGTCGTCGAGGCGGCGCGCGGCGCCGGCATGACCGGTTGGCAAAGGCTCACCAAGGTCGAGCTGCCGCTCAGCGCCCCGATCATTCTCGGCGGCATCAGGCTGTCGGTGGTGATCAGTCTTGCCACCGCGACCATCGGTTCGACCGTGGCAGCCAAAACGCTGGGCGAAGTGATCATCGCCGGGCTGTTGTCCAACAATCTCGCCTTCATCCTGCAAGGCGGCCTGATTGTGGCAGCGCTTGCCGTGCTGATCTATGACGGTCTGTCGGCGATCGAGCGCTACACGGCGCGCCGCATGGGCAGAGAGGCCGAATAGTCGACAGTATCTCAGATATCGCGCTCGTTCATTTCAGCGAGCGCTAGGAGATGTCGTAGAAGTCCGGTTTTGAGCGGTTTATTGGCATGAATAGGGATTGAAAGCCGAACAATGCTTCCCTGCTTGCCATAGATGTGGTGGCTTCCGGCGATGCGCAAAAGCTTCCGGCGATGCGCAAAAGCTTCCAGCCTTGCCGTTCGACGGCACGCGCAAATTCCTTGCCGGAAATGGACTTCAAACAGCGATTTCCACGATCCGCCCAGGCTCCGACGTGAATGACAGCGGCTCTACTGAGAGGCAGCCTTCGATCGCTTCACGCAAATTCTGGACAAGTTCTTCCATGGTTTCGCCCTGGGTCGCGCAGCCCGGAATTGCCGGCACCTCTGCCCAGAACCCGCCTTCGTCGGCTTCGTGGATAATAGCTTTGAAATTCATAGGCTAGCTCCGGTTCCATCCTGAAGATAGGCTACCCTACAGGTCTTTGCAAAGAAGCATAGGCGCCGGCGGACGCGTTCACGCTCCACGTCGCTAGCGGATCGGGTGGGAGGAGCTGACAGCTCAGTGCCGCAGCGTCATTTCAATCGATCTAATCAGGCGACATCATTGCCAAGCACGCCGCCGTCTAAACCATTTAGGCGAAAGCCGGGCAAAAACCGAACAATATCTTGACGTTCGCAGCCCTGTTTCGCATACACCGATGCGAAGAGGCGGATTCCGTGCGCGGAATCCGGTCTTTGTCTCAACGGCCCAGGGAGGGGTTCTTTTGGGCCATCAATCGAGGAAAATCCGGCAATGACAATTATTTCCGCCGTCATCGCCTGCGGCCTGCTTTCAATCCTTTACGCCATCTGGGCGACACGTTCGGTCCTTGCGGCCGATCAAGGCAATGCACGCATGCAGGAAATCTCCGCGGCTATCCGCGAGGGCGCACAAGCCTATCTGGCGCGTCAATACACCACCATCGCCATCGTTGGCGTCGTCGTCCTCGTGCTCGCCTGGTGGCTGCTGTCCATCACCGCCGCGATCGGCTTCCTGATCGGTGCGGTGCTTTCGGGCGCCGCCGGCTTCATCGGCATGCATGTCTCCGTTCGCGCCAACGTTCGTACGGCGCAGGCCGCATCGAACAGCCTCGCTGCCGGCCTCGACATCGCGTTCAAATCGGGCGCCATCACCGGCATGCTGGTTGCTGGCCTGGCCCTGCTCGGCGTGTCGATCTACTACCTCATCCTGACCCACTTCATGGGCCTCCAGCCCAATGACCGCATCGTCATCGACTCGCTGGTCTCGCTCGGTTTCGGCGCATCGCTGATCTCGATCTTCGCTCGTCTCGGTGGCGGCATCTTCACCAAGGGCGCCGACGTCGGCGGCGATCTCGTCGGCAAGGTCGAAGCCGGCATTCCCGAAGATGATCCGCGCAACCCGGCCACCATCGCCGACAATGTCGGCGACAATGTCGGCGACTGCGCCGGCATGGCCGCTGACCTGTTCGAAACCTATGCGGTGACCGTCGTCGCCACCATGGTTCTGGCTGCCATCTTCTTTGGCGGCACCGCCGTGCTGGGTGCGGCCATGCTTTATCCGCTCGCCATCTGCGGCGCCTGCATCCTGACCTCGATCGTCGGCACCTTCTTCGTCAAGCTCGGTTCCAACGGCTCGATCATGGGCGCGCTCTACAAGGGCCTGATCGTCACCGGCCTGCTGTCCATCGTCGGCCTCGGCGTCGCCACACAGGTGACGCTCGGCTGGGGCGAGATCGGCACAGTCGCCGGCATGGTCATCACCGGCAAGAACCTGTTCATATGCGGCCTGATCGGCCTCGTGGTGACCGGTCTCATCGTCGTCATCACCGAGTACTACACCGGCACCAACAAGCGCCCGGTCAACTCCATCGCTCAGGCGTCGGTCACCGGTCACGGCACCAACGTCATCCAGGGCCTTGCGGTCTCGCTGGAATCGACGGCGCTGCCGGCGATCGTCATCGTCGGCGGCATCATCTCGACCTATCAGCTTGCCGGCCTCTTCGGTACGGCGATCGCGGTCACGACGATGCTCGGTCTTGCCGGCATGATCGTTGCGCTCGACGCCTTCGGCCCGGTCACCGACAATGCCGGCGGCATTGCCGAAATGGCCGGCCTGCCCAAGGAAGTGCGCCACTCCACCGACGCGCTCGACGCGGTCGGCAACACCACCAAGGCGGTGACCAAGGGCTACGCCATCGGCTCGGCCGGTCTCGGCGCACTGGTGCTGTTTGCCGCCTACTCGAACGACCTGAAGTTCTTTGCCGCCAATGGCGACAAATATCCCTACTTCCAGGGCATGGGCGAGATCTCCTTCGATCTCTCCAACCCCTACGTCGTCGCCGGCCTGATCTTCGGCGGCTTGATCCCATATCTGTTCGGCGGCATCGCCATGACGGCCGTCGGCCGCGCGGCGGGCGCCATCGTCGAGGAAGTGCGCAAGCAGTTCCGCGAGGATCCGGGCATCATGGCCGGCACCTCGAAGCCGAACTACGCACGCGCGGTCGATCTGCTGACCAAGGCGGCGATCCGCGAGATGATCATCCCGTCGCTGCTGCCGGTGCTGGCACCGCTCGTGGTCTATTTCGGCGTGCTGTTGATCTCGGGCTCGAAGGCGTCCGCCTTTGCAGCGCTGGGTGCCTCGTTGCTCGGCGTCATCGTCAACGGCCTGTTCGTCGCCATCTCGATGACCTCTGGTGGCGGTGCCTGGGACAACGCCAAGAAGTCCTTCGAAGACGGCTTTGTCGACAAGGACGGCGTCAAGCATCTCAAGGGTTCCGAGGCGCACAAGGCTTCGGTGACCGGCGACACGGTCGGCGATCCCTACAAGGACACCGCTGGCCCGGCCGTCAACCCGGCGATCAAGATCACCAACATCGTCGCGCTCTTGCTGCTGGCGGTGCTCGCGCACGGCTGATCAAGGCTTCAGCCCGAAAAAAACCCGCGGGAGCGATCCCGCGGGTTTTTTGTTGAGGCAAAGCCAAACTATCCTTCAGCGCTCGCTTTCGCCCGGTCTTCGCAATGCGTGCGCTGGCACCTTATGCCGGACCCAGCGTCGTGTTTTCAGTGGTGGCCACTGCAGCATGCCAGTGGCCGTGCCCGACTGGTGACCCATAACAAAAACCCGCAGGATCGCTCCCGCGGGTTTTTGGTCGCCTGAGATGACGAGGCTTCCGGGAATGGAAGCCGAAGGGAATTAGACGCCGCCGCCGGGAATGCCGGGCGCCAGCTTGCTGGCACCGTTGATGACCTGGCTGAGGAAGTTCTGGTCCTTGCCGCCGGTCGGTGTGGTGCGCGAGATGAAGTCGAACATCTTGCCATCCTTCTTCCCGTAATTGGCGATCTGGGTGACACGGCCATCGGCGCCGAAATAGACAGCCAGCACATGCTGGTCAATGAGCCGTGGCTTGTCGAAGGCGACGTAGCGCTTGCGCGTCTGCGAAATGTAATAGAATGCCTCGTTGTCGAAGGTCGCGGTCGTCGACGGCGTGCCGAGCGCCAGAAGCACCTGCTCGCGGCTCGAACCGACCGGCACCAGGTCGATTGCCTGCTGGTCTATGACGTAACCTTGCGTCAGCGTCTCGCTCGGGCTGAGATCGCCCATCATCTTGGAGGTGTGGCAGGCGGACAGTGCCGAAACGATCATCAGCAGCGAGATCGCGCCGGCGGGCCTGGACGAGAAGGTCGACTTGAAATTCAGCGCGCGCAACAACAACTCCATTAGCTGGCCGCAACTTGCGCTGGGCCGCGAAACCGGTAAACCAGCTTGCTTGCCGATGCAACAAGCCCACTTCAACAAACGGTCCCCAGGAGACCATCCCCAATGTTCCAGCGCTTTTTTGGCCGCGAACGCTACGCCAACCGCGCTATCACCGAGGCGCTTTACGCACAAATCGTGGCGGCGGCGCGGCAGACTGTGTTTTATTCCCACTGGAATGTGCCAGATACGCCGCTTGGCCGTTTCGAGATGCTGTCGCTGCACATGTTCCTGTTCCAGCACAGGTTGCGCGGGGAGAGCGGTGCGGCGCAGGAGGTCGCCCAGGTGCTGATCGACGAGTTCTTCCTTGACGTCGACCATTCGTTGCGGGAATTGGGCATTGGCGACGTTGGCGTGCCCAAACGCATGAAAAAGCTGGCAAAGATGTTTTATGGCCGAACCGCTGCCTATGACGATGCCCTGGAAAGAAACGACCATGAAGGGCTGACCGCGGCTCTTGCCCGCAATGTCCGGCCCGACGCGGGCGCCTGGGCGGAAGCATCGCTGCTGGCCAACTATGTTACCGACGCGCGCAGTCATCTGGCCGCGCAGCCATCCGAATCGATTGTCTCCGGCACGCTGACCTTTCCCGCCGCCAAGGAGGTTGAACAATGAAGCATGTTGACCCGCAAAGCCCGGTCTCCTTCCGCGCCAACATTACGCGCCTGCCGCAGAATGGCCTGCCGCTGGTTATCGAGGCCGATGCCGCACAGCGTGCGGCACTGGCCGAGGAGCACGGGCTGATTTCGGTCGAATCCTATCGCGCCGAGCTTCTGGTGGCGTCGTGGAAGCGCAATGGCGTGAAGATCAGCGGCCGCGTCGAGGCCGACATCACTCAGGCCTGCATCGTCACGCTCGAGCCTGTCGAAGCGCATATCGACGAACCGGTCGAAGCGCTGCTGCTGCCCGAGGATTCCAAGCTCGGACGGCAGGGCTTCGATGGTGGCGGCGAGATCCTGCTCGATGCGGAAGGCCCTGACCGTCCAGAGACATTTTCCGGTGACACGATCGATGTCGGGGCACTCGCCGAACAGTATTTCGGGCTCGCCATCGACCCCTATCCGCGTAAGCAGGGCGCATCGCTCAATGCCGGCAGCGAGACCGAACCGGCGGAGAATGAATTTCAGCAAAAACTGCGATCCTTGCTGGGAAAATCCTGAAAAGCTCGCCCGCGACGGAAAAGTCGGTTGTGCGGCAGCCCAAAACCGTTATTTTCGCCGAACCTTCGCGGTCGCTCAAGCGACCTGCCGCCTAACCGTGAGATAAATACCGCGTGATCAGGATTTCCATCGATGCCATGGGCGGCGATCACGGACCAGCCGTGGTCATACCAGCGCTCATGACGGTCGCGACCCGTCGTCCCGACGTCCGCTTCGTCATCTTCGGGCGTGAGGAAGTCGTGCGCCCCGAACTTGCCAAATTTCCCAAGCTCGCCGAGATCAGCGAATTCTTCCATTGCGAAGTTGCGGTCAGGATGGACGACAAGCCGAGCCAGGCGCTGCGCCACGGCCGCTGGAAGTCATCGATGTGGAAGGCCGTCGAAGCGGTCAAGGCCGGCACGGCCGACGCCTGCATTTCCGCCGGCAACACCGGCGCGCTGATGGCGATGTCGAAATTTTGCCTGCGCACCATGGCCACCATCGATCGCCCGGCGATTGCAGCCCTTTGGCCGACATTGCGCGGCGAAAGCGTGGTGCTGGACGTCGGCGCGACCATTGGGGCCGATGCGCAACAGCTCATTGATTTTGCCATTCTCGGCACCGGCATGGCGCGCTCGGTCTTCGGCCTAGCCCGGCCCAGCGTCGGCCTGCTCAATGTCGGCGTCGAGGAGATCAAGGGCCAGGAAGAGGTCAAGGAGGCCGGGCGCATGCTGCGCGAAGCCAACATGGCCTCGATGAACTATCACGGTTTCGTCGAGGGTGACGATATCGGCAAGGGCGTGGTCGACGTCGTCGTCACCGAAGGCTTTGCCGGCAACATCGCGCTGAAGACGGCGGAAGGCACGGTGCGCCAGATCGGTGGCTATCTGCGCGCGGCGATGAGCCGGACTCTGATGGCCAGGATCGGCTACATCTTCGCCAAGGGCGCCTTCGATCGCCTGCGCGAAAAGATGGATGTCGGCCGCTCCAACGGCGGCGTTTTCCTGGGGTTGAGCGGCATCGTCGTCAAAAGCCATGGCGGTGCTGATTCTGACGGGTTCGCCGCCGCGATCGAACTCGGCTATGACATGGTCCGCAACAACCTCCTCGACCGCATCGAGGCCGATCTGGACCTGTTTCATGCGCGCAACCCGCGTGCCCTGTCATCTAGGAAATCCGACGTCGTCACCGACGCAAAGGAATAGGAAAGAACTTTGATCAGATCAGTCGTGCGCGGCACGGGCGCCGCGCTGCCCCGCCGAATCATGAAGAATGCCGATTTCGAAGGCATGGTCGAGACCTCCGACGAGTGGATCGCCCAGCGTACCGGTATTCGCCAGCGCCATATCGCTGGTGACGACGAGACCACGGCTTCGCTGGGGGAAGCAGCGGCACGTGCCGCACTTGCCAATGCGGGCCTCACGCCCGCCGACATCGATCTGATCGTGCTGGCGACCTCGACGCCCAACAACACGTTCCCGGCCACTGCCGTCGAGATCCAGAACCGGCTCGGCATGCATCACGGCTTTGCCTTCGACCTGCAGGCGGTCTGTTCGGGCTTCGTCTATGCCGTGACCACCGCCGATCTCTACATCCGCGGCGGCCTGGCCAAGCGTGTCCTGGTGATCGGTTCGGAAACATTCTCGCGCATCCTCGACTGGAGCGACCGCTCGACCTGTGTGCTGTTCGGCGACGGCGCCGGTGCCATGATCCTGGAAGCAGGCGAGGGGACGGGCGCGATCGCCGACCATGGCGTTCTGGCGGCCAGCCTGCGCTCCGACGGCACGCACAAGGACAAGCTTTTCGTCGACGGCGGGCCGTCGACCACGGGTACGGTCGGCCACCTCCGGATGGAGGGCCGCGAAGTCTTCAAGCACGCGGTCGGCATGATCACCGATGTCATCGAGGCGACGTTCGCGCAAGCCGGTATCTCGGCCGATGATCTCGACTGGTTCGTGCCCCACCAGGCCAATAAACGAATTATTGACGCTTCCGCCAAGAAGCTCGGGATAGCTGAGCAAAAGGTGGTGGTTACGGTCGATTTGCACGGTAACACCTCGGCTGCTTCCGTGCCGTTGGCGCTGTCGGTGGCCGTCGCCGACGGCCGCATCAAGAAGGGCGATCTCGTCCTCCTGGAAGCGATGGGTGGCGGCTTCACCTGGGGCGCTGTCCTGGTTCGCTGGTAAGTGCTGAACGGTCCAGTTTCGGTCCTTGACCTTGACGGATCAATTACTTAGGCTCTGCCGTTGTTGTGCCGAATTTTATGTTTTGAGCTGATGGGACGGTCGCATGGGGGGAAAGACACTTACGCGCGCCGACCTTGCCGAGGCAGTTTACCGGAAGGTCGGCCTGTCGCGCACTGAATCGGCCGAACTCGTCGAAGCGGTGCTGGATGAAATCTGCGAAGCCATCGTGCGCGGCGAAACGGTGAAGCTGTCGTCCTTCGCGACATTCCACGTCCGCTCCAAGAACGAACGCATCGGCCGCAATCCCAAGACCGGCGAGGAAGTGCCGATCCTGCCGCGTCGGGTGATGACCTTCAAGTCGTCGAATGTGCTGAAGAGCCGTATCTTGCGCTCCCATCAGAGCGGCAAGGCCAAAAGCGGCAAGTAGTCCTACTGCGCGGTTGAAAACCGTCGCCGCCATGACGCCGGGCTTGAATATTGCTTCATAAACCGCTGAAATAAGCCCCGATTCGGCAGGTAGGCCGGATCATCGTCCAGCGTGAGGATTCGCCCATGGACAAGAGCCCCGACGCCTTTCGTACCATCAGCGAGGTCGCCGAAGATCTCGATCTGCCGCAGCATGTGCTGCGCTTCTGGGAAACGCGTTTCAACCAGATCAAGCCGATGAAGCGCGGCGGCGGCCGTCGTTACTACCGGCCGCAGGATGTCGAGCTGATCAAGGGCATCCGCCACATGCTCTACGACCAGGGCTACACAATCAAGGGCGTGCAGAAGCTGTTGCGCGAGAACGGCAACCATTTCCTGGTTGCCATCGGCAATGGCGACATGGCCGCCGTAGAGGCGATCTCGCAGCGAAAGCAGGCTGACCAAGTGCCGCTGACGCCGGCGGCTCAGCCGCGCGGCATGGACGACGAACTGGTTGGCCAGCCGCGGGTGAAGCCCAGCCGCCGCTTTTTCGGCCTGGGCAAGAGCGACGAGGACGGTCCGGTGCAGCCGGATGCATCGAGACTCTCGCGCGACAACAGGGCCTTGCTGCAGGAGGCGCTGTTCGACCTCCTGGAATGCAAGCGCCTGCTTGACCAGGTGCGCTGACCGCGGCCCGACGCGACATCGATAGTTCGAAAGCCGGAACCCGTCTTCCGGTGAGGCGTTACGCTTCCTTCTGCAAGTGAAGGAAACATACCAATGGCATCATTTTCGACCCTCTCCGACATCGATCTCGACAGGCAGGTCGCGGCTCTTACCAAGGAACTGGCCAGCTTGAAGAGGGCCGTGGCAAGGCGAGGCGGCGCGTATTACGAGGACGGTCGCGATGCCGCGCTGGACACCTATTCCGATCTCGCCGGGCGCCTGCGCGACGCCATGCCGGCAATCCGTAAACAGGGCAGGGTGATCGAGAGGTCGGCCCGCGACCATCCGGCGGCTGCCGCGGCGGTGGGCCTTGTGGTGCTCGGTCTTGTCGCCAGTCTGCTGTTCAGCCGGCGCTGAATTCTAGAACCCAAATCCCGGGGATACGAGCAGGAGAAGTGACGGCTCGCCCCCGTCGTTTTCCTTGCGGTCGGCTATGTCTGTTGTCGCTGGAGGCGCCTCGCACCTCTGTGCCGCCGGCGCAATGCGATTGGTCGAGCCGCCAGAGCCGCTCGATTTCGCTGGCGAATGCCGGATTGGTCGTGGTGCCATACCAGCGCCGGGATAGACGACGACGTCGCGGCGTGGATTTGCGTGAATTGTTGATCCAGTCCGAGATCGAGCCTCGCGGGGCGGAGTAGCCGGCCTTGGACAGGAAGCCAAGGCCGGTCTTCTCGGTGGCAGTCTGCGGTGCTTAGGCCTTGTTTCCGATCACATGGTGGTGGTGGCGGTGATGATGGTGGTGGCGGACATGGTGGCGGTGATGATGGTGGTGACGATGATGCTTGGCCATCGGGGCCGCATCCGCGCTCGTCGCGCCGATGACGGGCACCGTGAAAGCCAATGCAACTGCAAGCCCGAGGGCCGAGAGGAGGGACTTCTTCATGGATGGTTTCCTTTTGTTTCGCGGGCGCATATGGATCGAGGCGATAGCCCGGCCGCCGCGAATGGAATTACGCGCCTGAATTTTTTCGTCAGTATTTCCCGATTGTAGAATTTTGTTTCTGGACTGTTTCTGCCCAATCCAGCCTCCCGCCACCATGCACGGCAAGATCGAGAGAGACGGCCATTGGGCCGCCTGTTCGACTACATCGGTGGCACGACGCCGTTGGTTCCGACCACGACGCGGCTGGCGCTCAGCGCGCCGTCGCTGCCCCGCTTAGCGGTGACGAAGACCGTCGCACCCGGCTTGAGGTTGGTAGGCGTCGCCGGCGCGAAGGTCACGACGGGCGTGGTGTCGGGGATCGAGATCTTCTTGGTCTTGCCATTGTCATAGGTCAGGGTGACGGATCGCCCGCTTATATCGGTAACGTCGGCGACGGTGCCGTTGGTCATCCGGCTGTTTGGCTGCAGGTCCCAGGGACGGTCGCCCTCGCCAGTGCCTTTCAGCGCGGCCGGAAAGACCACCACCTCCAGGGCGCCGCTGCCGCCATCCGCTTTCGAAACAGAGGCAATGCCGAGGAAATCGCCCTGCTTGATATCCTTTGCCGAGGCGTTGGCGACGCCCGAGATCTTCCAGCCAGCCTTGAGCTCGATCGCATCGGTATCGCCCTGGCGCGTTTTCACGGTGAGCAGCGTGGGCTCGAAACTGACCACCGTGCCGCGCACACGCAGCGCGTCTGCGGCCTGGGCGGCGCCCGCGCCGGCGACGGAAAGGCTGGAAATCGTGCCGAGCACGACCATGACTGTCTTCAGGTTCATTGCAAAAAATCCTTCCGGGAACGAGCCGGCTGGAACCGGATGGTTTCACGCCAGCGACCCGGAGATAACGAACGAGCGCGGCGAAACTGCCGGCAAAAGGCTGATCGGACCTTCAAAACAACTTGATCGCGACGTGTGCGCGAGAGGGCCGCGCCAGGCACCTGGTTCACGATCCCGTGACGGCCCTTTTGGCTCTTGGCAAATCGCCGGCGAGAGGGCATCTTCCCGACCGTCTCAGGCAACACTCCTCATTTGATCAAACTCTTTCAGTCATGGAGTTGCCAATGCCCCATAATGCGAAAAGCGAAGCCCACTCCGAACCGGCAACCAACGGAAGCGGGCCAGATTACAATACCCTCAGAGCGATGCGGGAGACCCGCGGTTACAGCGTGGAAGAGCTCTCCCTGACATGCGGCCTGGCGGTGGACGAGATTGAGGATATCGAAAGCGGCAGAGTGACCGACCCGTCGAAGCTGCGTCGTATTGTGTCCGCGCTTCACCTTCCCCAGGAGGCTCTGATCACCCCGGCTGCGCCGACGCCGGCGGCGCAAGGCCGATCGCTGGCGTAGATCCGCACCACGCATTCCAGAGAACCCGCCAAGGCTCCTTGGCGGGTTTCTTTGTACCTGCCGCAGCGTCTGCTTCAGCCTGGGGCTTGCCGATCCGTCTATCGCACGTGCTTATACGCGCGGCGGCCCCCGGCTGCCGAACCGCAATCTGCCGTCCATCAAGCTTTTTGAGCCATGGGTTTTCGATATGAGCCTGGAATCCGTTCGTGCCTTCTTCGCCGCCCACGCGCCCGACATCGACGTCATCGTCACGCAGGCGAGCTCGGCGACGGTGATGTTGGCGGCCGAGGCGCATGGCGTGCTGCCGGCCCAGATCGCCAAGACGATCTGCCTGCGCGTCGGCGACCGCGCCATGCTGGTGGTGACCAGCGGCATCGCCAGGCTGGACAACCGTAAGTTCAAGGACCAGTTCGGCGGCAAGCCGCGCATGCTCGACGCCGCCGAAGTTGTCGAAGCGACCAGCCATCCGGTCGGCGGCGTCTGCCCGTTCGGCCTGCCGGCGCCGCTGCCGGTCTATTTCGACGTATCGCTGCGCGAGTTTGAAGAGGTGGTGCCTGCGGCAGGCGCCACCAACGCCGCGGTGCGGATTGCGCCGCAGCGCATGGTTGAGATTACCGGCGCTGAGTGGGTGGATGTGTGCCAGAGGTAGCATTAGCACCAAGCCGGAGCTCAAGCGCACAGGACATGGTGCCCCGATCCGAGATTTGGCCGGGCTGACCGGGGCATCTGGAGGGGCGGACTTCGGGGGAAAGTCCTGCTTTGAATTGGTCGGAGTGGCCGGATTCGAACCGACGACCCCTTGACCCCCAGTCAAGTGCGCTACCGGGCTGCGCTACACTCCGGACCGGTCGCGATGTATCGTGATAACCCCGTGCGGGTCAACCGAATTCCGCGACTTTTATACCGCTGCGATTGCCGGTGCCGGCGAGCCCTGCAAGGCAGGCCGCAACAGCCGTTGGTGCCTGTATTCCAGCGCGATGGCGCCCCAGATCAGGCCGAGCAGCAGGTAGACATGGCGCCAGTGGTCGATGTCGATGAAGGTGCCGAGCCCGATATTGCCGATGAAGGCGACATAGGCACACAGGAGATAGGGCTGCCACGGCCGGTCGCGCAGCAGGATGCGGAAGCCGGCTGCTATCGTCCATAAGACGAGCGCCAGGAACGACACGAAGCCGAGCCAGCCATAATCCATCAGCATCTTCAGCCAGATGTCGTGGGTGTCTTCGCCGAAGATCGTGCCGAAGACCAGCGGGCCGATGCCGAACGGATGCTCCATCGCCATCTGGAAGCCGATCCCGTAGCGGGCGAAGCGGCCGAGGCGGGCGGTGTCGTAGCTCTGTTCGAGCTGGGCACGGTTGGAGAACATCTCCGACACGCCGGGCAGCTGCAGGATGACGATGATGGCGATGACCAGCAGCGCCAGTGCTGCAATCGTCATCACCACCACACGCAGCCGGAACTTGCCGCTGGCGCTCTGCAGGAACAGGCAGCCGGTGAGCAGGACGGCCGAGACGGTGAACATGCCCCAGGCGCCGCGCGAGAAGGAGAAGAAGATGCCGGCGGTGATGATCAGCAGCGGCACCGCCAGCAGCGGCATGCGTGTCGCCGGTCCGGTCAAAAGCAGATAGAGTAGATAGATGCCGGGCAGCACCAGGAACGGGCCGAACACGTTCGGGTCCTGGAAGGCGCCGGCGGCGCGATCGTATTTGGTGAACATCTCCGCGCCCGGAAAGGCATGGAAATAGCCTGCAATGCCAAGCAGCGAGGTGGCCACGGCCGAGACCACATAGGCAATGAAGATCAGCCGGTATAGGCTCGGTTGTACGGCGGTGATCGATGCGAAGAACACCGCGCTGAAGGCGAGAAACAGCGACACGGCGAGATAGAGCGGCGTGTTGGCGAGGTCCGCCATCTGCGTCATGGAGATCATGCCGCCGATGTTCATCATCACCAGTAGCACCAGCAGCGGCGTGGCCGCGCGGGAAATCCTCAGGCCGAAAAGCGCCCAGATGGCGATCAGGCCGGCCATGTAGAGCTCATAGGGCGCCGGCTCGCTGATGACGAAGCCCGACAGCAGAATGCCGAGGAAGACCGCGCCCGACGAAATCAGCGCGACCAGCTTGGCGTTGACCGCCGCGCGCGGCAGATCATGGCTGATTGCACTCAATAGGCGTTTTCCGTATTGAGCAGCCGGAGCGGCGTCAGGAACAGGATCCGCAAATCGAACAGCAGCGACCAGTTCTCGATGTAGTAGAGATCATACTCGGTCCGCATGCGGATCTTCTCGTTGGTGTCCATCTCGCCGCGCCAGCCATTGATCTGCGCCCAGCCGGTGACGCCGGGCTTGACCTTGTGGCGGGCGAAATAGCCGTCGACCACCTCGTTGTAGAGCAGGTTGTGCGACTGCGCGGCGATGGCATGCGGACGCGGGCCGACCAGCGACAGCGAACCGAGCAGCGAGTTGAAGAACTGCGGCAGCTCGTCTATCGAGGTCTTGCGGATGAAGCGGCCGACGCGGGTGACGCGAGGATCGTTCTTGGTCACCGTCTGCTTGGCGGTCGGGTCGGCCTTGTCCGTATACATCGAGCGGAACTTGTAGACCTCGATGATCTCGTTGTTGAAGCCGTGCCGCTTCTGATGGAACAGCACCGGACCCTTGCTGTCGAGCTTGATGGCGATGGCGGTCGCCAGCATGACCGGCGAGAACACGACGATGCCGATCAGGCTGAAGACGATGTCGAAGGCGCGTTTGGCGACCGAATCCCAGTCGTTGATCGGCTTGTCGAAGATGTCGAGCATCGGCACCGCGCCGATGTAGGAATAGGCGCGCGGGCGAAATTGCAGCGCGTTGGAATGTGCCGATAGCCGGATGTCGACCGGCAGCACCCACAGCTTCTTCAGCAGCTGCAGAACGCGCGATTCGGCGGTCAGCGGCAGCGATACGATCAGCATGTCGATGCGGGCGATGCGGGCGAACTCGATCAGTTCCGAAATGGTGCCGAGCTTGGGGTAGCCGGCGACGATGGGCGGCGAGCGCTTGTCGCCGCGATCGTCGAAGATGCCGCAGATGCGGATATCGTTGTAGGGCTGCTTTTCGACCGAGCGGATCAGGATTTCCGCCGCCTTGCCGCCGCCGACGATGACGGCGCGCCGCTCCATGCGGCCATCGCGCGCCCAGGCCCGGATCAGCTTCGACATCACCAGCCTGAGGCCGAAGATGAGAACGAAGCCGATGACGAACCAACTGCCGAACAATAGGCGCGAATAGTCCTGCGACATCTTCATGACGAATGCCGTCAGCGCCATCAGGGCGAATGTGCCGGCCCAGACCAGCAGCACGCGGCCGAAATTGGCGATGGGCCGCATCAGGGCGACGATCTGGTAGCAGTCGGTGACGTCGAGCAGCACCACGGCGAGGAACGAGCCGGCTGCGATCGTCACCGGATATTGCCAGGCGAGATAATTGAAGAAACCGACATAGTGGAAATAGACGGCGAGCCCGGACAGGAACAGCAAGCCGAATTCGACCATGCGCAGGACACCGCTGACCATGATCGGTGACATCGTATCGCGCCGGTACTGCGAGGCGACCTGGCGGGCGACATCGTTCATGCCGCTTGGCGTGTCGCCATCGGCCGGGCCGTCGAATTTACGCACCGCCTCTGCTGAAAAGCGGCGCGCGGGGTCGATCTCGTTCATGAGGGCTTTCCGCAAACTTCCCCACGGTCATAGCAAAAGAGAGCTAAGAAACCCTTGAAACAACGTATGGCTTTGGAACGGCTTGGCCCTGTGCCTACCTGTCGAGCGCTGCGAAATAGGCCTTCTCGATGTCGGCGGCCATCACATCGGCGCCGAAGCGTGCCTTGAGGTTGGCGCTATCGGGCATCAGGTCGCGATAGGCGACCGGGTCGGCCAGCGCCTGGCTCATCCTGTCGGCGAGCTCGATCGGGTCAGGTCGGATCAGGGCAGGGGAACCGGTGTCGAATATCTCCGGGATGCCGCCGACCGCGGTTGCGATCATCGGCTTTCCCGCGGCAAGCGTTTCCAGGACGATATAGGGCATGGCTTCGGCGCGCGAGGGAACGATGATAAGCGCGGCAAGGGCAAAGGCCTCCCTGGCCGGCATCGGCGGCAGAAAGCGGACATGGCGCTCGAGCCCGAGGCGTTTCACTTGCCCGTGGTAACGCAGAAGGTCGTCGCCGTCGCCGACCATCACCGCGGTCAGCGCGCGGCCGAACCGTGGGCCGGCAAGGGCCAATGCGTCGATGAAGATATCCGGTCCCTTCAGGTCGCGCATCATGCCGATATAAAGCAGGTCGGCTGCGTCGGGCTCGGTGATCACCGGCTCGAATTCAGTGGCGCGCAGGCCGTTATAGACGAGGGTGTTGGGAATGGGAGGCTCGCCAACCTTGTGGCGATAGGTCCGCCGCTCATAGTCCGAGACAAACAGCAGATAGTCGGTGAAGCGAGCCATGAATCGCTCGAGCGCGAAGAACAGCTTTCCGATGACCGTGCTCTCGTCATAGTGGAGCGAGCCGCCATGCGGCGAATAAAGGCGGGCTACGCGAGACCTTGATACCCGCAACAATGAGCCGAACAGACGGGCATAGGCGCCACCCTTGGCGCCGTGCCCATGCAGTACGTCCGGCCGCAATTCCTTGATGATCCTGTATGTGCGCCAAGCCGAGGCAAGGTCGCCGGGACCGACATGGCGCTGCATCGGCGTGCGATGAATGCCGAGCGCCAGCATGCCCTTCATCTGCTCGAACAAATGTTCCTCGAACGCGCCGCCCGTCGTCGAATCGCAGACGATGCCGACCGAATGCCCGGCGGCGACCTGCGCCTCGGCCAGGTCGCGCACATGCCGGAAAATTCCTCCGACGGGTGAGCGAAAGCAATGGACGATCCTGAGCCTGTCCGCCACTTGGTATCTGTCAGAACAGACGTTCGCGGACGTAGACCGTATCGCCCGGCAGCAGCGGGTCGGAGGTGACCACGCGGCCGGTCATCACCTTGCCGTTGATGTCGCGGGTGATGTCGACGCTTTCCTGGTTGGCGCGCGCCGTGAAGCCGCCGGCAATGGCGATTGCCTTCTGCACCGTCAGGCCGGGAACATAGGAATATTGGCCGGCGGCACCCACTTCGCCCATCACGAAGATCGGCCGGTAGCGGTCGATCTCGACCGAAACGTCGGGATCGCGCAGATAGCCTTGCCGCAATTTGTCGGCGATCTCCTTTTCCATCTGCTGCGCGGTGTGGCCGCGCGCCGGTATGGCGCCGACAAGCGGGAAGGAGAGATAGCCGGATTGATCGACACTGTAGGTGTTGGTCAGCCCGTCCTGCTCGAACACGGTCACGCGGACGCGGTCGCCGGCGCCAAGACGGTAGGGCTGATCGAGCACCTCATGGAAGGCGGCCGGCGTCGGCCGGTAGCTGGAACAGCCAGCCAGCATCGATACGGCAAGCAGCGCGCGAAACAGGGAAGCAGTGCTTTTCATGACCGGACAAGTACCTTCGACTGGGCCGCTGCGGCGTCGCAGCAAACATCAGGGATCGAGGCCCGTTATCATCCTGTTAGGGTTAATGGCCGGTAAAGGGAGCGGCCGACGCGTGGCGCATCGGCAAGAGTTTTTGTGATTCTTGGCGGTTTTGTTTGCCGCCCGCCAGTAAACCCTAACGGAAACTTACCACGATCTTAACGGCTGAGTTACCATAGTTGTTTACGGTGCGTGCTGACCCAGTATCGGAGTAGGGATGCATGTCCGTTCAGTCCGCGGCCGCAGATGTCGATGTCGATCTCAGGCAGCTCTTCGCCAGCCTGGCGAGGAACTGGCTGCGTATAGTCCTCGTCGTCCTGTTGGCAACCGGGCTGGCCTTTGCTTTCGCCTCGCTGGCAACCCGGCACTACAAGGCCGAGACGCAGGTGGAGATCGCGCCGCGCGAATCCATCTACACGCGGCCGGCCAGCAACAACAACGACACCGACAAGCCTATCCTCGACGAACAGGGCGTCGCCACCCAGGTCCAGATCATTTCCTCCAACGAAATCCTCAAGCAGGTCTCGCAAAAGCTTGGTCTGGAAAAACTGCCCGAGTTCAATGAAGCGCTCGACATGTCGGCGCTGAGCCGCGCTCTGGTCCTGGTCGGCCTGAAAAGCGACCCGATGGAAATTCCGACGGAAGAGCGCGTGCTCAAGAAAATGCACGAGAAGCTCAACGTCTATGGCGTCGAGAAGACCCGCATCATTGCCATCGAATTCTCATCGGAAGATCCCAAGCTCGCGGCCGCCGTACCGGACGCCATCGCCGCCGCCTATATAGCGGGGCAAGGGGCGGCCAAGCTCGAATCGAACAGCGCCGCGGCAGACTTCCTGGCGCCCGAGATCGCCGACCTGCAGCGGCAGGTCAAGGATGCCGAGGCGAAGGTCGCCGCCTATCGCGCCCAGTCCGATCTTTTGATGGGTGGCAACAATTCGGTGCTGGCCACCCAGCAGCTTTCGGAACTGTCGAGCGAACTGTCGAAAGTGCGCGCCAACCGCGCCGCGGCCGAAGCGACCGCCGACGGCGTGCGCAGGGCGCTGCAGAATGGCGGTTCGCTGGATGCTGTGCCGGAGGTTCTGTCGTCGGACCTGATCCAGCGCTTGCGTGAGCGACAGGTCGAATTGCGCTCCAACATCGCCGATCTGTCGACGACACTGCTAGGCAACCATCCGCGCATTCGCGCGCTGAAATCGCAACTGTCCGATCTCGACGCACAGATCCGCAGCGAGGCCCAGAAGATCATGAAAGGCCTGTTGATGCAGGCCGAGACGGCAAAGGCCCGCGAGAACCAGCTTGTCGCAGACGTCAACACATTGAAAGCCGCTTCGGCGCAGGCCGGCGAACAACAGGTCGATCTCGACGCACTGCAGCGCGACGCGACCGCCAAGCGACAGCAACTCGAGCTGTACCTGACCAACTACCGCGAAGCCGCTTCGCGCCAGGATCGCAACTATCTGCCGGTCGACGCGCGGATCGCCTCGAAGGCTTCGGTTCCCTCCGAGGCCTATTTCCCGAAGGTCGGGCCGATCGTCGGCGCGGCTTTCGCCGCATCGCTGCTGATCATGGCGATCGTGACGCTTCTGCGGGAGTTGTTTTCAGGCCGCGCGATGCGGCCGGCGAGCGGTTCCCGTTTCGAACGGATCGATGAGGTCGCGATGCCCCAGGTGGCGCAGGCGCCGGTCGCCAAGCCATTTGTCCGCCACGAGCCTGCCGTCCTGCAGGACCCCTTGGTTGGCCAGGAGCTGCCTGAACGTGCGGATGAAACAGATGCGGAGCCCTATGCCGCCGGAATGCCGGCCATGGCCGAGGCACCGGATGTGGTCGCAATGCCCGATACGACGGCGACAGAGCAGACGGCTGTCGAGCCCGAACCGGCGCGTTCCACCCTGGGCGAGATCGATATCGAGAAGGCTGCCGAAAAGCTGATCTCCAGCGGTGCGGCGCGCGCCATATTCGTCTCGCCGGAAGGCGACGAGGCGGCTGCATCCGCGATCCTGGTGGCGCGCGAGGTCGCCGACGCCGGGCTGCGCGTGCTGTTGCTGGACCTCACCGCGTCGGGGGCCGCCTCGCGGCCGATGCTGGACAGCGGGCTTTTCCCCGGCATCACCAACCTGCTCGCTTCGGAAGCGCAGTTCAGTGACGTCATCCATGCCGATCTCTATTCGGACTGTCACGTCATCCCGGTCGGAACCGCCGATCCGGTTCGTGCCATGCGTGCCGCCGACCGGCTGCCGATCATCATGCAGTCGCTGACGACAGCCTACGACCTGGTCGTGGTCGAGTGCGGACCGGCCGACGCGCAAGGCATCGGCCGCCTGACCGGCGATGCCACCGAGGTCTTTCTCTCCATGCTGGAGGCCGACGATGAGGTGACGCAGGCTGCGGTCAAGCTGATCGAGAACGGCTACCCCGACCTCACGCTGGTGACGCCGCTCGGCCACGAACCGCCCGGCAATCCGGTGCCGGGAAGGCGCACTGCCGCTGCCTGAGGGGAGCCCCGGATCGCCGGCGGGGCCGTTCTGCGGTTCGCCCGATCTATCCCAGTTCAAGCGTCGTTACGCCGAACACCCTTCGCAGGTCCAATTCCGGGGCAGGACCCTTGTACATGCGCGTGGTGGTGAAGGTCGGCGCAAAGCCGGCCGCATCGAGCGCAGTTATGAAGCCGGCGTTATCGGCGGGGACGTCGATGTGCATCTCGCCGCCCTCGCAGGCACCGGCCAGTCCCTCCAGGAGTTGCAAAGCGATTTCTATATCGTCGGCAAACAGCGGGCCGATCTTGAAGCCGGATCGACAACTGCGCGCCACGCCAAAACCGGTCGCGCCGCGCGAATTGATCGCCGCCAACCCATGATGCGGCTCCTGCAGCCATCGCTTCAGAAAGGTGCCTCGGGGCGCCGGAAAACAATGGGCGTCATAGGCGACGATGCCGGACAGGAGCTGCGTCGTAATCATCCGCAACCCATCGGCCCTGACCGGCTGGCCTGCCATGCGCCCGGTGAAGCGGATGGTCTCATAGGCCGGCGCGAAGCCCTTGCGCCGGTAATTGGCCTGCTGCTCGGCGACGCCGTCGAGGCCGACAGTCCGGCCCGAGAGCCTTTTCATGCCGGCGTCCCACACGGCCTTGCCGTAGCTCATGCCGCGCATGTCAGGCCGGCAGATGTAGAGGCCGATGAAACCGAATTCGCTTCCATAGGCCACGGCCGAAATTGCCGCGACCATGTCGTCGCCGACAAAGGCGCCGATGAAGCCTTCGGGGTCCGCGGCCTGGAACATCGCCGGGTCTTCATGACCTGGGTTCCAGCCTTCCGCGGCCGCCCAGTCGACGAGAAGCGCCAGTTCCTGCAGGGACAGTGTGCGGATGATCGGCTTCATGGCGTCAGCTATCTTCTTCCGCGGGCGCTGCCTGGCCGGCGGCTTTGCGGCGCAGCACTTTGGTCAGCTTCCAGATCGTCGGGCTGTTCTTGACGAAGGCCTTCAGCCGTGCGCCTTGCCGAAGCGTCAGCGCCAGCATGCGGCCCTTCACGGTCAAGGGGACCAGCACTTCGAAATGCCGCGTTTCGATATCGCACCACAGCCGCTTGTAAGGCTCATCTCCGACCGAAAAGTCATAGACCTCGAAACCGGTCTCGCAGGCTTCCTGGATGTTGTCGAAGAACAGGAAGTCGCCGGGGCTGGCGTGCCCAAGATCGTCCTCGGCGATCGCTCCGAATTCGCAGATCAGGCGTTTGCCCAAGCGGCTTGAACCGGTGATGGCGCGCAGCTTGCCGGCAACCTCGAGCCCGTGCAGCACGAAGGAAGGCCTGTCCTCGGCAAGCGCCTGCATGAACAGCGCGCGGAAGAAGCCGCGTACCTGTGCGTCGCCAAAAACATTGGCGATGCCCATCTTGCGGAAGCGGAGTTCCTTCATCTCGAAGAAGGCGTCGAGCAGTCTGCCCACCTCGTCGGGGGTGCGGGCCCCGATGCGCCGATAGCTGCCTACGGCCTCGAATTTCCGGATCTGCGACCGGTGCTTCTTGCGTTTGCGTTTGCCGCTGGCGCGGGAAAGCAGCGCATCGAAGCCGCCGGCGAGATCGACGGCCAGCGACAGGTTGGGGCTGGAAAAATGCTCAAGCGATGCGAGCGGATTGGCGACGCCGTCGAGATCGGGCAGCAACCTCTCGAGCGCGACCAGATCGATGTCCGGGCGTGCCTTGGCGATGGCCGCCAGCACCGATCGGAGGGCCGGTATATCCGCTTTGGCCAGCCAGTTCGGGTCCGCGGCGACGAAGTTGCCGTTGGCGTGGCGCCCACCCATGAAGCGGGCGATCCGGAACGGCCCCCTGGCGGCAACCTCCAGCGCCAGCGAGAAAACCGGTTTGCCCTCGGCACTCAGCGTCGCGACGAGCAGGTCCGGTCGTGTCTCGGCCGCCCAGTTCTGGACCCAGGCAGCACTCTGCGCCGGCCCAAACAGAGCCGAGCGGCAGAACTCGGCATAGGCCGCGAGTCCGTCCGTGGACGCCACTGAAATCGACAGGCCGGCATGGTCCCGTGGCAAGGGGCGCGACGATGCCTCGGTGGCCGCAAGCCGATTGCCGTCAAATGACGCGGTTGCGTCAACCATACCTCAATCCTTAAGACGTATTGATCGCGATTTGGGGGTTCGCATAGGCGCATTCCGTGCTTGGATCAGCCTAGGCGCAAAAGGTGAATGAATGATCGACGGCGGGGAGGCAATCCGGAAACTGGCGCTGAACGTCGCCCGCTATACCGGCCTTGCACCGCTGGCCAAGCCGTTCATCGGCGGCATTGGCGCCATCCTGATGCTGCACCGTGTTACCGCGACGCCGGAAAAGCCGGACAGCGTCAACCGGCATCTGAATATCGCGCCCGGCTTCCTTGACGCCATGATCGCGGACATGAAGGCGCATGGCTATGCCTTCGTCTCCATGGACGAAGCCGTTGAGCGCATCAAAGCAGGCGGCAAGGGCGGTCAGTTTGCCACGATCACCGCCGACGACGCCTATCGCGACAACATGACCGAGGCGCTGCCGGTGCTGGAGAAGCATGGCGCGCCAATCACCATCTATGTCGCGCCCGGGCTGATCAACGGCACCGCCGACCTGTGGTGGGATGTGGTCGAGGACATCGTCAACGCGCGCGATATCCTCACGCTGACGCGGCCGAATGGTCCGCTGACGATCGATTGCTCGACCCCCGCGAAAAAGCTGCAGGCCAATGCACGCCTGCACGCCTATCTCACCTCCGAAATCCGCGAGGAGGACCTGCAGGCCGTGTTGCGTGACCTGGCTCGCGCAAACGGCATCGACGCCGACGGCCCACGCTTGCGCACATTGATGAGCTGGGATGAAATCCGTCGCATCGCCGCGCATCCGCTGGTGACGATCGGCGCCCATACGATCAACCACAGCAATCTGAAGCGGCTCTCAGAAGCCGATGCCCGGCACGAGGTTGGCGACGTGCGCGCCATGTTGCAGGCCGAACTGGGCGAAATGCCCCGCCATTTCGCTTATCCCTATGGCTATGCCAGCGCTGTCGGCTGCCGCGAGGTCGGCTTTGCCCGCGACGCAGGCTATACCTCCGCCGTGACGACGCGCCACGGCGTGCTGCGCGCCGAGCATGCCGGGTTCCTGCACGCCTTGCCGCGCATTTCCGTCAACGGCCGCTACCAGAGCCTCGCCCACATCCGCACCATGCTGTCGGGCGTGACGACGCCGCTCGCCAACGCCGGCAAGATGGTCGTCACCATCTGACGCTGGCGGTTTCGCCTATCGCTTGGCCCTCGGCTCCAGCATCAGCCATTTGATGATGCCCATTGCCGGCAGCACCCAGAGCAGGCCGCTGAGCAGGAAGAACAGGAAATGCACCCACGGACCCGACTCCGACAGCCGGGCGACCGCGAAGATCGATGCGACCAGCGCATAGACGATGACCAGCGCGACCAGCAGAAACATTCCGATCAGCTTTTTCAGGCGCAGGGGCATGGCTGGTCTCCTGATCGAGCATGCCGGAATTCGCACAAGAGGCCTGGCAGGCTCAAGGGGTATCGGCCTCGCATAGGCCTTGAGGCGAGACTGTGCAACCGGTGAGACGCGGCGCGACGGCGTGCCGCGCCGTATGGTCTTGCCAGCACGGGTGCGATGGTCCACCAATCCGCCAAATCAACCTGCCGGGACAAGATCATGGCTGCCATATCAGCTGCCGCGCCATACGTCGCCCGCGACCGCGACCTGCATAACCGGGCGCTGCTGCGCGGCTGGCTCTATGTGGTGCTTCTGGTGCTGTTTGCGCTGGTGCTGGTCGGCGGCGCCACAAGGCTCACCGATTCCGGCCTGTCGATTACGCAGTGGAAGCCGATCCATGGCGTGATCCCGCCGCTCAACGATGCCGAGTGGCAAGAGGAATTCCAGCTCTACCAGCAGATCCCGCAATATGCCGAGCTCAACAAGGGCATGAGCATCGAGGCGTTCAAGTCGATCTTCTGGTGGGAATGGGCGCACCGCATCCTGGCGCGCAGCGTCGGCCTGGTCTTTGCCCTGCCGCTGCTGTTCTTCTGGGCGACGCGCCGCATCGAACGCGGCCTGGGAGCGAAGCTGGTGGGCATTCTCCTGCTCGGCGGCCTGCAAGGCGCCATCGGCTGGTGGATGGTGGCTTCAGGATTGGTCGACCGGGTCTCCGTCAGCCAGTACCGGCTGGCGACCCACCTGACACTCGCCGCGCTGATCTTCACCGCCACCATGGTGGTCGCGCGAGGATTGGCGCCGCATTCCGAACCCGCCGCCGATCGGTCGACGCAGAGGCTGGCCGGGTTCATCGTGCTGCTGGCGCTGATCCAGATCTATCTCGGCGGCCTGGTCGCCGGGCTCGACGCGGGCTTAAGCTACAACACCTGGCCGTTGATGGACGGCAAGATCATCCCTGGCGATCTGCTGATCCTCGAGCCGGCGTGGCGCAACTTCTTCGAGAGCCCGAAGACGGTGCAGTTCGTCCATCGGTTTGGCGCCTACACGGTATTCGTCGTGGTATTGTGGCACATGATCGCCACGCGCCGGCGGCTGCCTGAAACAACGCATGCGCGGCGCGCGACGCTGCTGTTTCTACTGGTGCTGGTCCAAGCTTCGATCGGCATCGGCACGCTGCTGATGCATGTGCCGCTGCATATGGCGCTGACCCATCAGGGATTTGCGCTGATCGTGCTGGGTTTTGCCGCCGCACACTGGCGCGGCACCAAGGGCGCCTATCCCTTGCCGGCGGGAATAGCGCTCAGGGGCTGATCTTGGAGCTGATCTACCGGGTCCGGATCAGAAGCTTGCCCGTACCGCCCGGATCGCCTTGACGACCGACAATTCGCGGTTCTCCTCGACCGCATTGTCGTCCTCATGATGCCAGGATGCCGAAAGGCAGCCATAGGCGATGGCATGATCAAGGATAGCGGCCGGTGTCTGGCCCAGAGTGTTGGCAAAGATCCCGGCCATACCAGCGATCCGCTCGGGGTCGAGGCAGAGATCGTCCCGCTCGAGCGGGTTGTAGAACATGTTCGCCGCATCGAAGCCGGGGTCGCCGAGCACGCCCTTCGGATCGATAGCCAGCCAGCCGCGCGGTCCGTGCAGGATGTTCTCGTGATGCAGGTCGCCATGCAGTGGCCTGATATCGTGCGGATCGGTCAGCAGCCGGTCGGCAATAGTGGCGGCCTCGACATAGAGGCCGTCATGGCCGGCGTCGCGATCGGCATTCGCCTTGTTGAACAGGCTGGCGAAGCGTTCCCGGAGCGGCTGAAGTTCGGGCGGGAAGGGGTCTTTCCCCTGTGAAAACAGCTTCGCCATCACCTCGGCCGCAATTGCGGTCGCTACAAAGTCGCCCTGTTCGTCGAGAACTTGCTGAAGCAGCGTTTCACCGGCATATTCCAGCAGCATGCTGTGGCCGTCGCGGCCGAGCAGGCGCACCGCGCCTTCGCCGCGCCGCCAGGCGAGATAATGCTCGCCGCGCAACTCGTCGGCGACGTCGTCGAAAGGCTTGAGCGCCTTGACGATCGCCGGCGACCCGTCTTCGCGCAAAACCTTCCAGATGCGGCTCGAAAAGGTCTCGGCAATGAGTTCGGGCGCGCTGACTTTCCAGCGCGCCGGAAAGGCTGGCGCGTCCATCAGAGGCCGAGCATCAGGTCCATGTTCTGCACGGCGGCACCCGAGGCACCCTTGCCAAGATTGTCATAGACCGCCAGCAGCAGGGCCTGCGCCCGTTTGTCATTGGCAAAGACATAGACCTTCATCCGGTTGGTGCCGTTGTAGACCTCGGGATTGATCTCCGGCATGCGCTCCGAATGCGCATAGGGCGCCACTTCGACCACGCCGCCCTTGATGGCGGCGAAATGGTCGGCAATCGCCGCATGCAGCTCCGCACCGGTCGGCACATGGTCGAGGCTGCCAAGCTGCAACGGCACCACGGTGATCATGCCTTGCGCGAAATTGCCGACCGCCGGCTGCATGATCGGATCATGCGACAGCCTGGCATAGGCCCTCAATTCCGGCACGTGCTTGTGCTGAAGCGTGAGGCCGTAGGGCAGGAATTCCGAGGCTTCCTCGCCCTTGGCGACATAGTCCTCGATCATCGGCCGTCCGCCGCCCGAATAGCCCGAAATGCCGTTGACGGTGATCGGGAAATCCGCCGGCAGCAGGCCTGACGTGACCAGCGGCCGTAGCGTGGCGATCGGTCCCTGCGGCCAGCAGCCTGGATTGGCGACGCGTTTTGCCGAGGCGATCGCCTTTGCCTGGTCCTTGTCCATCTCGGCGAAACCATACGCCCAGCCTTCCGCCACGCGATGCGCGGTCGACGCATCGATGACCTTGGTGGTGTCGTTGGCGATCAGCGAGACGCTTTCTTTCGCCGCGTCGTCAGGCAGGCACAGGATCGCGACATCGGCGGCGTTGAGAAACTCGGCGCGCGCCGCCGTTTCCTTGCGGCGTTCGGTCGGGATGGAAATGATCTCCAGATCAATGCGCTCGGCAAGCAGCGCCCTGATCTGCAGGCCGGTGGTGCCGTGTTCGCCGTCGATGAAGATTTTCGGTTTCATGGGTTGATCAAATTCCCTGATATTTCAAGATTATATGCCCTGACCTTGAATCACTGCGGCACCATTGTGGTTGCCGTTGTTCAACTCTTCAAGCCGGGCCTTTCGCTCAGCCAGCAGGCCGAGATATTGCATGGCCACCATCGAGCCGGCGATCGCCGTTATATCGGCGTGATCATAGGCCGGCGCAACCTCTACGATGTCGGCACCGACAATATCGATCTGGTTGAGTTGGCGCAGCGTCGACAGGATCTTCGCCGAGGACGGCCCGCCGGCAACTGGCGTGCCTGTGCCAGGCGCGTAGGCCGGATCGAGGCAGTCGATGTCGAAGGTGAGGTAGGTCTTCTTGCCGCCGGTGCGGTCGACGATGGCGTAGGCGATATCGGACGCCCGCATCTCCTCGATTTCATGGCCATGGAGGATCTTGATGCCGAACGTGTCGGGTGCATGGGTGCGGATGCCGATCTGGATCGAGCGGTCGGGGTCGATGATGCCTTCCTTGACGGCGCGGCCGACGAAGGATCCGTGGTCGATGCGCTTGCCGTCGTCCGGCCAGGTGTCCTGATGGGCGTCGAACTGCACCAAGGCGAGCGGACCATGGAAGGCGGCATGCGCCTTGAGCAGCGGCCAGGTGACGAAATGATCGCCGCCGAGCGTCAGCAGGAAGGCGCCGGATTTCAGGATCTTGGCTGCTTCACGTTCGATCGTGCCGGGTGTCTTCTGGTGATTGCCCGAATCGAGCAGGCAATCGCCATAGTCGACCACCGCCAGATGCTCGAACAAATCGCGTGAGAACGGATATTGCGGGTCGTTATCGAGGATCGCCGAGGCGCGGCGGATCGCCTGCGGCCCGAAGCGGGCGCCCGGCCGGTTGGTGACGGCGGCATCGAAGGGAATACCCCACACCACCGCGTCCGCGCCCTTCACGTCTTTTGTGTATTTGCGGCGCATGAACGACAGCGCGCCGGAATAGGTCGGCTCGAACGCGGCGCCCGTTTTGGAACGGGCGGTGAAGGCGTTGTCGATGTTGTTGTTCGCCATTACGGATCCTCGTTTTTCATCGGGGTGCAACAACTACAGAACCGGCACGGAAGATGCCAGTCACAGCTTGGCGAGACGGAATGGCGCTGCCCGAGTGCCACGGCAAGACAGGATTGTATCATCATGACGCAGACCGCGTTTCTCAACCCCACCCTTGTCGTGGCGTCGGCCCGCACCGGCACGGTCGCCGGCGAACGCTTCCTGGTGCTCGATTCGTGGCGCGGCATCTGCGCGCTTCTGGTGGCGCTGTTTCACTTTCCGACCGCTTCGACGATTTCGCAAAGCGCCTTCATCGGTTCGTCCTACCTGTTCGTCGATTTCTTCTTCGTCCTCTCCGGTTTCGTCATCGCCAGCAGCTACGGCGATCGGCTGAACCAGCCGGAACAGGTCGCGCGCTTCGCACTGGTCCGTTTCGGCCGCATCTACCCGCTGCATCTGCTCATGCTTGCCGCCTTCGCCGGCTTCGAGTTGCTGCGGCTGATGCTGCCGCAATTGCACGGCACCGGGGCTGCCCCCTTCAGCGGAGGCTTCGACCTCGGCAGCCTGCTTGCCAATCTTCTTCTGCTCCAGGGTGTCGGTTTCGAGGATCAATTGACCTGGAATGCGCCAAGCTGGAGCATTTCGGCCGAGTTCTTCGCCTATCTCCTGTTTGCTGGCGTGGTCTTCGTCGCCGGCGCGCGCGCCTGGATATGGTTCGTCGCCGCCGCCGTCACCGCGCCGCTGTTCCTGCTCGGTTTCTCGACCCATCATATGGATGTGTCCTTCGATTTCGGCTTCATCCGCTGCCTGTACGGCTTCTCGCTCGGCGCCTTGCTGGCCTGGTTTCAGCATGATTCCATTGCAGGGGCGCGACAGGCCCTCGCCAGGAGCGGCCCGCGGATGGACTGGACCCTTGCCGAAATCGTCATGGTGACCGTCATCGTGCTTTTCGTCTCGCTGGCGGGCGGCAATGATTTCGGCATCGCGGCACCCCTGGTGTTCGCGCTGGCGCTGTTCCTGTTCGCCCATGAGGGCGGCTGGATCAGCGCCTTGCTGAGAACCCCGTTCATGTTGACGCTCGGCGCGCTGTCCTACTCGATCTACATGGTCCACATTTTCGTCCAGGCGCGCCTGATCAACATCGCCGGGCTCGTCGAGCGCAAGCTCGGCCTCGGCCTGATGGGCGATTTCATGCTGCGCGGCCAGCCTGCCACCGGCTTCGGCGCCGGCTGGACCGGAGCATTGGCGATCGTCGTCATGCTCGCGGCCACCATTGCCGCCTCCTGGATCACCTGGCGTTTTGTCGAGATGCCGGCCATGGCGTGGTTCCGCCGGCTCTCGAAACGCATCTGACGCGCACTCCCCGCGAACAACCGCTAGCCGGCTTCGTTCACCTGGATGTCACGAGGGTCGCCTATCCCGATCTCGATCCGGCAAGGAGCGATTCTCGATGCGGACCATCTGGCTGAGCCTTCTGTTTTCCTCGGCACTTGTGGCCTTTTCTGACCAGTCATTGGCCGGCGAGACCCGCGCCAGGCAGATTCTTGACCGCTTCGAGCACGCCAACCAGTGGCGCGACCACGTCATGGTGGTCGCGCATCGCGCCGGCAGCATGCAGGCGGGCAAGACGCTCTACGCGGAAAATTCGATTGCCGCCGTGAAGGGGTCGATCGCCATGGGCGCAGAAATCGTCGAGGTCGATATCAGGCGCTCGAAGGACGGTGAGTTCGTCGTCATGCATGACAGCTGGCTCGACCGCACCACCACCTGCAAGGGCGAGGTGGTCAAATACACCCTGGCCGAACTGAAGACCTGCAGGCTGGTGGTCGAAGGCACCGGTGCGGTGACGGGTGAAACAGTCTCGACGCTGCGCGAGATGCTGATGGCGACCAGGGACAGGACCCTCATCAACCTCGACAACAAGCTCGACGTCGGCGACCTCTCGGGCATGATCGCGGTGGCTCGCGATCTCGGCATGGCCGAGCAGGTTATCGTCAAGGAGAATTTGTGGAACCAGAACCGGATCACCACGGTCCAGGCGGCAATGACCGCTATCGGCGGCGGCTTCCAGTTCATGCCGATCATCGCCGATGACGCGGTGCGTGATGCCGGCTTCGCCCGGACGGTCGGCCATGCCTTTTCGCCGCGCGCAATCGAGCTGATCAAC
>NZ_RZTC01000261.1:0-1883 GCF_004023165.1 Mesorhizobium sp. M7A.F.Ca.MR.176.00.0.0
GTATCTTTACCGCGCCATCGACAGCCTCGGCGACACCGTCGAATTCAAATTTCAGCGAAAACCGTGACCTGGTGGCGGCCAAACGCTTCCTCCGCAAGGCGCTGGCGCGCCATGGCCAGCCGGAGCGCATCGTCATCGACGGCAGCCAGACCAATCACGAGGCAATCCTTTCCTGCGACGCTGAAAGCCGCCTGCGGCAGCGATCGCGGCGACCACTGAAGCCGATCCGCATCCGCAAAAGCCGTATCCCCACGGTGACGGCCGCCTTGCTGAGGTAGGCTGAAGGCTGCAAGTCCTAGTGCAAGCACTAGGAGTAGCCCTGTGACGAAGCATCAGATCGAAGTGATCACGTCGGTCGAGCGGCGCCGGCGCTGGTCTCGGGAAGAGAAGGAGCGGCTGGTCGCTGCGACGTTCGAGCCTGGGGCCAGTGTTTCGGAGATCGCGCGATCGGCGAGCCTTCATGTGAGCCAGCTTTTCCGGTGGCGCAAGGAGCTCTGCCAGATCTCCGCGCCGTCCGTGCCGCAGCTTGTTCCCGTGGAGGTCGTCGAGGCGCAGCCAGCGCCGATCTCCCGACCGCGCAAGAAGAGCAGCATGGTGACGATCGAGCTTGGCGGTGCCCGTCGCCTGCGGATTGAGAGTGATATCGATACCGAGGCGCTCGGCCGGATTCTTGATGTGCTGGAGCGGCGATGATCCCGGTCCCGAGCGGTGTGAAGGTGTGGCTCGCCACTGGCTATACGGACATGGTTTCCCCGGCCTCGCATTGATGGTGCAGGAGACGTTGAAGCGCAATCCGCACAGCGGCCATTTGTTTTGTTTCCGCGGGCGTCGAGGAGGGCTGATCAAGGTGATCTGGCATGACGGCCAGGGTGCCTGCCTGTTTACGAACGATCTGCATTCATACTACGTCCCTTTCGTCTTCAGTTGAGAGTTTTTGCCTGGCTGGCATTTTGCCTTCGTGCGGCAGCGCGATCGACGAGCCGGTTCCATCGGCTGCATTGTTTTTGCGGTAGATCCGAAACGGGAAGTTCGTACAGGCAATAGTGCCCGTTGTAGGCGTGGCTGGTGATGAGGCCATGCTTGGCCCATCTGGTGACGGTGTGCTCGTGGATATTGAGACGCGCGGCCGCTTCCTGTTTTGTCAGCATTCCACGTTCCCGCAGACGGTCATAGCGAGAGCGCAGCTTGTATTGGTGAACGAGATAGGCAACTCGCAAGGCCGTGAAGCGGGCGTTGTGGCGACCGCGGCGTGCGGCCTCGCCCGGACGGTATCCTTTCTGGTTGAGCAGTTCTGCGATCTCGGAATAGATGTGGTCGTCGAGGAGTTTATCGACCAGTTCGACGATGCCGGGCTGCGTCTTGACCTGCTGGGCGGAAGATTTTGGGCTCAGGGTGGTGAGCGTCTGGATCTTGCCGCCTTTGAATCGCACGTGAACCTTGGTGGTTCCTTCCGCCGGTAGCTTGACGAGAGTGACATCCTCGATGATGTGGGCAAGCAGTCGCTTGCGTTCGCGGTTCGGGGTATCGGGATCCGCCCAGAGCTTGTTGAAATCCACCGTCATTGCGACCAGCCGCTCGCGGACAGCTTCATCAAGGATGAATTGATCGTGCTCCCGGGCACGCTCGCGATCTTCGCGGGCCTTGGCCAAAATACGGAGCTTCTCGTTCCATTCGCCTTCGAGCGTGTCGGCGACGAGACGATTATCGGGATCGACCAGCATGAAACGGCGCTGGGCGTGATCGGCCTCGATCTTGGCGCGCTCGACCGCGCGGCAGCGTAGCCGATCTGCTTCTTCATGCCGGGCTTGGATCTCCTTGCGGACGTCGAGTGCGCATTTCGCTGATCGTGGGCAGTGATTTCACGCGATCGTGGGCAGCAGAAG
>NZ_RZTC01000262.1:0-515 GCF_004023165.1 Mesorhizobium sp. M7A.F.Ca.MR.176.00.0.0
ACCTCGACTTTACTCAATCCGCTACCGAATGAGGGTATCAACATGATAGTTCGTAGACGCCGTCCTCATCCATGATGAGCGTGCGCGACAGGGCGGCCAGCTCAAGGAGACGGTGCCAGTCGGCATTGTTGCGTGCCAGGCGCGACACTTCCAGCCCCAGCACGATCCCTGCGTGCCCCATCGCCACTTCACTCACCAGGTGCTGGAAGCCGTCGCGGTGCTGCGACTGCGCGCCGGAGAGGCCGAGGTCGCTATCGATGACGTGGACACGTTCGATCGGCCAGCCCAGCGCCACTGCGCGATCGCGCAAAGCGTATTGCCGCTTGGTGCTCTCGGTGTTCTCGAACACCTGACGGAGAGAGGACTGACGCACGTAGAGGAATGCATCACGCCGCAGATGGTCGGCGCCAACCTTCATGGCGATGTCAGTAGACATGATTGCCTCGCGTCTCTGCTGCCAGCACCATGTTGGCGAGAATGTGCACGAGCTGGCGATCGTGCACGGCCGCCGAAGC
>NZ_RZTC01000262.1:525-1878 GCF_004023165.1 Mesorhizobium sp. M7A.F.Ca.MR.176.00.0.0
GAAGCCGTGGGCGGCGGTTCGGGCAGCCGATGCACCGACGGGGAAGGCTGAGGGGCCGCGATCAGCACCGCCAGCCCTTGCCAAAAGCCATGAAAAACGATGGCGCCCATGTCCTTGATGCAGGCCTGGCCGCATAGGACGGCGGCGCGCAGCGTCTCGTAGAAATCCTTGCAGCCATGCGGCAGCAGCGGGGTGCGCGCATGGGGCTCACCGTTTTTTTTACGGGCCATCGCGCGTTCGATGCTGCGGGGATGGACGCTGAGACCGAGTGTCGAATGCAGCAGTTGCGCCAGGGATCGCGCCTGCAGCGGAGCACCCGTGTGCTGGTTCTGCTCGATGAGCTGCATAACTTCGTCGGTGAGCTTGTGGGCCGACTTTGGCCCACGCGTGCGCGGCAGCAGGCCGGCAATGCCCTCGCGTTCAAACGCGGCCTCGGCCTGATAGTAGGTGGGCCGCGACAGACCGAAAAGCGCGGCGGCATCGGCTTTGTTGACGCCATCCTCGTGGACGTGACGCAGCATCTCGTACTTCACCTGCACGAGGTCGAGAGGATCGAAGAAGCTGGATTCACGGAACCAGGGTGCGCGGACGGCTTCGGGGCGCGTGTTGAGCGCTCCGAGCTGGCGCAGTCGATCGCGTTTGGTCTGGTTGGGCATGGTATATCCCCTTGCTTGTGTGTAAATCAAATTACGCCTCGATAGAGAACGTGTCAATCTAATGGAGGCAACTGCCATACCGATCAGACCCGGACAATGCGAGTAAAATCGGCGACTGGAACGACGGTGTATCCGGCATGCCGCGGCATAATTAGGTTGACACATGCGGCATAAATTGCCTGACACGGGTTCAGCCGCCATGGCTGCGCTCGATTTGCTCGATCAACGCCGCCAGGGTTGCCAGATCATCTGGACGCACGAACGACCGACCGGCCGCGACCTGAATGAAAACATCGGGTTCAGCGACGTCCGTCCATGACGCAAGCAGCGAGCGAAGTCGTCCCGCCGCGTCGTAGAACATGACGGGGTCCTCGCCCCAGTTCTGCTTGCGGGTCGACAGCACGAAGCGCTGGCCGCGCCACGGATGGAACGGGTGCGTGATCTCGAACTCTATACGCGCTCGAGTGTCAGCACGAACTGCAGTCCTGGACTTGAAAGAAGGCAAAAGTCGAAGTTTCGGTCCAAATTGCCCAGAGATGGGTGCTGGCGCGCCTTCGCAACCGCCGCTTCTTCAGCCTGGTTGAACTCAATCAGGCGATCGGTGAGCTGGTCGCCGGTCTCAATGGGCGGATCATGCGGCCCTATGGCATGAGCCGGGCCGAACTGTTTGCCGCAGTGGACGCTCCGGCGCTGAGAC
>NZ_RZTC01000263.1:0-1861 GCF_004023165.1 Mesorhizobium sp. M7A.F.Ca.MR.176.00.0.0
CGCTGCGCGCTCGGCCTTGGCCAAGACCATGGGTCTCGGCCGCAAACCGAAAGAGTCGGAAACACCGGCGCCGGCGAAGCGGACCGGCAAGAAGGTCGCAGCTTGACTTTTATCTCTCGAGGGTCGTTCTGGAGCGCGTAGCCGCTATCGGGATGATCTGCGCAGAATAGGAAAAGGCGGGGGACCAAACCACGCCTTACCTCGCGCTCATTCGCTCTTGCCGGGACGCAGGAGAAAATTTCAGCCAGTCTTCGCACAACCCACGCATCTACAAGGATCGCATCGTTGGCGACTACGCAGTCAATGGCACGCCACCACCATATCAGTGGGGGATCGGCCGCAGCCCTGCATGAAGCTGCAAGCAAGGCTAATCGGTTCCGTCCCCGCATACTCCAGCTGAACATCGACATCATGTGCGCCAACAGCCAGCAGGCCAAGGGCTGCCTCGAACGCGCATAGGCCTGGTGACATCAGCACGATTGACGCGGCGAGCGCCTACGCGGCCGAGTTCGCTATCACTTCGTCTCCGCGCCATGGCGTCCGCTGCATCTCGGCCGAAGCCGCAATCGTCAGCGGCCTCTCGCGCGAAAGGCCCGAGGAGCTTCTTGTTCGCGTCGGGCTTAGCTGCAGTGCGGCCGATCGATGCCCGCACGCTTTTTCGGGAGGCCAAAGGCGGCCTGGCACGCGCGCCGCTCATGCTGCAGCCGGATCTGCTTGTCGCTGACGAGCGCCGGCGCTCGACGTTTCGATCCAGGCGCAGATCTGCCCTCCTTGCGACAACGCAAAGGAGAGCAAAATGACCAGCACCATTAACCTCTACAGCGGCCAGCTAGGGCAACAATTTTGGTGGGTGGGTCTTCGAGACAATGTCGATGCATACACCCAGGTAACGCCTTCGCACATGCGATATGCAATTTGTGCATTGCAATATCTGCGGCGATCGATATGATCCTGTTGTCGGGCCATCTACTCCTCCCAGATGCGATGCCCGGCGCTGAATGCGGTGCACCTCCTCCCGCGCTGCATTTCAAATCGAGCCCGCTGCCACCTCTTCCCGGCAGCGGGCTTTTTCTTTGTATGAGCGGCAATTTTGGGCCATGGCCAGTGTATTGGCTTCTAGGCGAGGCGAACGCTCCGGACTTCCAGGCCTTTCTTGCCTGCCCATATTCGACGAACACTTTCTGTCCCTCCACAGCGCGCTGAGCCCTGAGCGGGTCAGCTCGGTGGCATGAACGAAGACATCCTTCTCACCGTTATCGGGTGCAAGAAGCCTGGAATGCTTCACGGCCTCATGCTTGGCAAAACTCTGCCTATGGCCATGTATGCCTTCGCCTCATCACTCATCAAATACGATCGCGACGACCAACGGCTGCACGCCTTTCAGGCATAGTGCGATGCCGCCATTGGCCCCTTGAACGGTCAAGTCGGACACGCGTAACATCGCCATCTGAATTGAGTCTGCTTCATTGGTCCGGGCTAATGTCCGGAGTGGTCTGGATATTTCCCTTGGGTATGGATGCAACCAGCGGCGCGGCGAAGCGCGGCAAATCGTTTGTCCATGTGGCGGAAGCCTCCTGGGGCAAAGGCCTCAGCACCCTGCTGCGTATCGTGCGAATGACGCTGCGCCATCCCTGGCAAGTCGCCATCACCATCGTTTCGACCTTCATTGCCGCGACGCTGCAGCTTTTCATTCCACGCTTGCTGGGACGCGCCATCGATCAGGCGCAGGGCGTCATGACTGCTGGTGCTGGTCCTGCGGCAGAGCACGCGCTGTGGAAGACGGCGCTCACGCTGCTCGTCGTCAGCATCCTGCGCGGCCTCTTCACTATGGCGCAGAACTACTATGGCGAGGCCGTCGGCC
>NZ_RZTC01000264.1:0-1820 GCF_004023165.1 Mesorhizobium sp. M7A.F.Ca.MR.176.00.0.0
GCTTCAGCGTCGGGCGCGGCGGTAGACCTTTCAGACGCCGGATCTCATCCTTCAGAGCCGCATTCTCGGCGCGAAGCCCGGCGACCTCTGCCCGCAACTGCAGGATCATGTCGAGCAGGTCCGCAGGGGTCGGCGTTCGAGAATCTGGTGGCTCCGCCATGGCCTGACAGAATCACGCCGCCCGCCAAACCGACACCCACTCTAACCCGATACACCCGAGTCATAACGCCGCGTCCGCCACCGGTTTTGCCCCGGTTACGGAATGAAGCGTGCGGAGCTCGAGCGCCGTTTTCACCCGATCGTCGGCATGGCAATCCGGCTCCATGTTTCCATGGAGGCCCGTTCGAAGTTTGCGATACTGGGCTGAGGTGAAAGGTTGCGCGGATAGTGGAAGAGATTTGCTATCGGTCGGTGGATGGAAACGAAGCGCTGACATTGCCGGCTCGACTTGAACCGCTTCATCGTCCGTTCCCGTCTTCGAACGGCAAGATGAGAATTCTCCGCCCTGTTGTTCAACCCTTTGTGGGATCGATGTTCCACGCCGGGCATGAGTTCGTTCTTTGCCGCGCCATATGAACGAAGCTTGTCTGTAATCATGACCGTGGCGCGATGCCCTGTTGCTTGAGCAGCTTTCGCAGCAGCCTCAGCGCAGCTTTACGGCCTCTTCGGCTTTGCACAAGGGCGTCGAGAACATGGCCGTTTGCATCGACCGCTCGCCACAGCCAGTGTTTCCTGCCCTTGATGGAAACGACCATCCCATCGAGGTGCCATTTGCCGGCTCCGAACTTGGCTGCCCATTCACCCACGGTCTGGAGAGGGAGACCGCGATGTCGCGTACGGCGAGAATGTCCTCGACATGGCGAAGGCTGAGCGGAAAGCGGAAGTGGAGCCACACCGCATGGCTGATGATTTCAGCCGGAAAGCGATGGCGCTTGTAAAGATGACTGGCGGGGTCGGCAGGACGTTCGGCCATGGCGCGGCCTACGACGCCGACCTTCACGCCGAGTTAAGGCCACGGTACCCATCCAGTTCCATTGGCCACATCACACGACCTGGCTGCCGAGCAGACCTTATGGGCGCGAATACCTTGCGGGCCAGCCGGACGGCTACTGCTATAGCCAATCTGGCCACACGCGAATCTGAGAATCTGAGGGCCAGCTTTGTACTGAGCGACTTCCGCGATGCCACCGCGAGGAGCAACTCCGCCGACCGGCTGTTCAAACTGCCGATCGGTATGGCGCGCGGGGCACTTTTGGCCAAATCGACACCAAAGATTACCAATGAAACATAATACAACATTACAACTGGAACCAATCAATATTTGACACAACTCCAAACGATTGGCAAAAAACCAACACAGAACACAAGCATAAAAAGGCTGTTGAACAAATTGCCACCGATATGATCAGCAAAATATAATTATCGCGCACATATCAATAGCGCCTACAGGTATAGGGAATGTCTCGCATGTGCTCCAGTCCATCTATTGTATTAAATAGTAACAAGTTGCTCGCGAAAGTGGCAATCGTGATCTCGACGCAAGCCATTGTCTTAAGTGGGCAGGGCGCTGCCGTCGCCAATGCTGCAATGTTTGAGCAAAACGACCATGGGGCGCTCATCGAAGTAAGAAAAGGCGCCACCGGCCTCGCTGCGCCGCACGAAAAGCCTCATTCGGCGCAGTTCAATTTCGATGCCGAGGCCGAAGCTGTCCCGGCCGAGCGGGGCCAGGCTCCGGTCTCCTACGCGAGTCTGAATGATCTGTCGCTGGCTGCGGGCACGGCAATCGCCAGCGAGGCAAATTCTGTACTGGAATTTACAGG
>NZ_RZTC01000265.1:0-1811 GCF_004023165.1 Mesorhizobium sp. M7A.F.Ca.MR.176.00.0.0
ATCTTGAGGGGTACCGTCGGCTTAACTCGGAATGAAGTAACCGGGGCAAAAGCGGCGGCGTTTGGGCGCGTCGATCGTCGATCTGCTGTTGGGGTTCAGCGAGCGGCGAGGAGAACGGGAAGCGGTAGGATCTTGCTGCCAGGGATGCCGAGGCGGTCGCCGAGATAATCCCAGAAGCTGACACCGAGCTTGTTGCAGGTCTTCATCATGCTGAGCATGGTGTCGCGGGCGGCACGGCCCTGGTCGCTGTGGGTTCCGCCGCTGATCTTGCGCCGGGTCACCACGCTGCGGATATCGTTCTCCGAGCCGTTGGTGTGGAGCGGAATGTCCGGGCGTTGGAGGATCTTCAGGAAGCTTTGGCGGTCGGTCCGGATGCGCGCGAGTAGACGGTCGAGGGTCACGAACCTGGCCCTGGTCTTCATGCCGACGATCCGGTCGAACCGCCGGGCCAGTTCCCTGGCTCTTCGGGGCGTGGGATCCAGACACCACGCCTTGATGTCGTTGTAGAGCCACCAGATCCGGCTCTGGATCAGGGCCTTGGCGCGGCGCTGCGGTTCGGTGAAGCTATCGAGGGCATGGATCTGCCGCTCCATATGGACCCAGCACCGCGCGTGCTCGCCGATTGCGAACTGGCCCGCCCCATCACTGAGGATGACGGTGCCGTCGAGGGCCTTTGCCTCGGTCAGACCGCCCCACAACGCGCCTTCACTGGCGATGCGGAACGGGTCCAGAGGGCCATCCTTGGGCTCCAGGCCATGGGCGAGTAGATGGGCGGTAATTACCCACTCCCTCGCCCCCTCGATGCGGCACGGTGCGTCGTCACTCGTCATCGATGTCCGGGTACTGCGGGGGAGCCTTGCCGATCTTGCTGACGATCCTCGGGTAATTGGCATCGGGCTGCGCCTGCCCTGTTCCAATAACTTCAACGCGGAAGCGCCACTCGTCACCGTAGTCGTACAAGAAGGTCATTGCCGAGCCCACCTTCTGGAAGGCTGTGGTGACGCGCGTGCCCTTCACGCTGCGAGAGCCGCCCCCCTCTATGTCGGCGAAGAGTTCGAACCGCAGGGGCGAGTCGAACAGCTTTCCCGTCAGCTTTGAATAGTAGGCGTGGTTCAAGTCGAAGCCAAATGCCGCTACGATGGCTTCGGCCAGATCCGCCAGCGTGCTCGAACTCGACACCTCGATGTCCCGACAAAGCCGTGCCCGAAGAGAGGCTCGGAAGATCAAGGTCGCGGGCTCAGTCATAGCGGATTTCAGGCGCTGACGGTTTGAAGGATGATTTTGAAGGGGTTCGTGCCTGGCGCGAGACGAGCCGTGTCGACGACGGTTCGAATGTCGGCTTCGCCCTGGGCGGCCCACATGGCGCGATAGCCGTTGGTGATCTTCCGTTGAACGACGGCGGGTCTCAGCGCCCGTTCGCAGGCGTTGTTCGTCGCGTCGACCATTCCTGGCCATTGGACAAAGGTCAAAAGTTGATCGCGAGCTCGCCTGAACTTGTTTTGGATATCGCGGGCCAGATCGCACGACGTTGTGGTGGCGAAGATATCGTCCAGACTTCGCTCCAGGGCGCGACGCTTGCCGGCGATGGTCGAGGCGGCGAAGGTTTCGATACCGTCGGCTAGGGCGAAGGCCCTTTGCAGCCAACGCTTGAGCCGTGAGGGCAGCATGTCTTCACTTGCCTCGTCCGCATAGGCGACGTCGCGGGCAAGATGCGCCAGGCAGGTCTGATGCGCATTTGCGTGACCTTGTTGCGCGGCATAGCGATCGGAACACCAGACGTCGGGCCGATGGCCGTCCATCAGGGTCCGGAC
>NZ_RZTC01000266.1:0-1408 GCF_004023165.1 Mesorhizobium sp. M7A.F.Ca.MR.176.00.0.0
GTTCCCGATACCCTTAAGCGACGCCGTCGAGCAGAAGCTCGCGGACGATCCCGCCCTCAAGAAACAGTGGGAGGAGGTCTCGACGCGATTCCGTTACGTCTTCGCCGATCCCGAGACCGCCTTCCGGACGATGAACTTCGACGCGGTCCTTGCCGACAGACAAGCGGCATCGCAGACGCTTCAGAAACTCACTATAAATCCGGTATCGATCGGCTCGCTCAACGGCAAGACCGGTCTTCTCGCCAGCAAAGCCGACCGCGAAGCCCGCCGCGTCGCCGACGTCAACGTGCCGGCGCTGAAGCACGACATCGAGCGCTATCTTCAGATGCGTGAGAGCGCCCTGCAGCGGATCGAGGGCGAGGAGAAGACGCTGCGGCAGCGTGTGTCGATCGACATTCCGGCGCTGTCGCCTGCCGCGCGGAGCGTGCTGGAACGGGTGCGCGACGCGATCGACCGCAACGATCTTCCCGCAGCCCTGGGATACGTGCTCAGCAATCGCGAGGCCAAACTCGAGGTGGACGGATTCAACAAGGCGGTGGCGGAACGGTTCGGCGAACGCACGCTGCTGACCAACGCCGCGCGCAATCCGGCAGGTCAGCTCTTCGACAAGCTCGCCGAAGGGCTCCAGCCCCAGGAAAAGGAACGGCTGAAGGAGGCATGGCCGGTGATGCGAACCGCGCAGCAGCTCGCGGCACGCGAGCGCACTGCCGCAACGCTGAAGCAGGCCGACGACTTGGCGCTCTCGCAGCGCCAGACCCCGGTGATGAAGCAATGACGGGGCGCGGTGTCACGGTGTTCCTTGCCGCGACCGGCAGCGTCGTCGGTGCTCTTGCAGTGATCGGTTTTATCGGCGGCTTTCGACTGAATCTCACGCCGAGCGAGCCGCTCGGTATCTGGCGCATCGAGACGCTTCATCGACCCGCCATTGTCGGGGATCTCGTGTTCATCTGCCCTCCGGCCGAGGCGCAGTTCGAGAAAGCACGGCAGCGCGGTTATCTCCGGCGCGGCGTCTGCGCCGGCGGCTTTGCCCCGCTCATCAAGAGTGTCGCAGCACTCCCCGGCCAGCGCGTCGACATCGACAAGGATGTCGAGATCGACGGCGAGGTGCTTGGCTCGTCCCGGGTCCGCAAGACGGACGGGGAGGGCCGGGCGGTCGATCCCTATCCCGGAGGCACCGTGCCGCCGGGCCATCTCTATCTCCACTCATCCTTTGCGAGCTCCTATGACTCCCGATATTTTGGACCGGTACCGGATAGCGGCCTTCTCGGCCTCGCCCGGCCGGTCGTCTCCTTCGATCCGTAACCGCTGGCGTGGGCCGGTCCTGATCGTCTTGTCGATTGTGGTGGGCAAAGTCGGCTGGAGCGGAACTGTGCTGACCCTCCCGGTCGCGATGATCTTCCCGCTGCTC
>NZ_RZTC01000266.1:1418-1801 GCF_004023165.1 Mesorhizobium sp. M7A.F.Ca.MR.176.00.0.0
GGGCGAAGTCGCCATCGCGCGTGGTCGCGGCTGCCGTTTCGGGAGGCTATTTCCTCGCCGCCTCACGCGGCCTGCCGCAGGGTGTCGCGACCTTCTATGCCGCCGATCTCTGGCCTGGCCTCCTGCTGTGGGTGATGGCTTCGGCCTGCTTCGTCACCGTGCATGCGGCGCTCTGGACAAAGCATCCGGGGAAGGGAAGGGCGGTGCGGTATCTGGCGGCGGCGGTGCTGATGGGGCTGCCGCCCTTCGGCATCACCGGCTGGGCGCACCCTATGACGGCGGCGGGCGTGCTCTTTTCGGGATGGGGATGGTGGGGCCTTGCCGCAACTGCGGCCAGTATCGCTATGATGACATCGCGATACTGACCGGCAGCTGTCATTGCC
>NZ_RZTC01000267.1:0-1799 GCF_004023165.1 Mesorhizobium sp. M7A.F.Ca.MR.176.00.0.0
TTGACGGGGTGAGTGCAGCTATGCTACATTTTTGCTCATGGTGCTGAGTTGCGCCACCGACCCGCCGCCGAGGCGGGGGGTTTTTGTTTCTGGGCTAGACAGGTCGGCAGGACAGAGGGGGGCGCCAAGGAATGCCATCCTTCGCCCGATGACTCATTTCGCAATCCAAGAGACACCCATGCCCCGCTACGCCACGATCATCACCGACGATGACGGCCAGGAAATCGCGTCATTGGCCAGTTCGAGGGCGCGGCACCGCAGCCACGCCTGGGGCGTGTCGAGCAGGTCGCGCCCGTCGTAAAGATCGGCATGGTGTGGGATGCGGTCGCCGGGTTCGACCGATTTAGGAATTTTTTCTCAGAAAGCGGTTGACGGGGTGAGTGCAGCTATGCTACATTTTTGCCCATGGTGCTGAGTTGCGCCAACGACCCGCCCCTGAGGCGGGTTTTTTGTTTCTGCCCTTCGTTACGATCACGGCTCCGGTCAGGCAAGCTTCGAGATGATGACGGCCAGTGACGCCAATCTGCCTTCGCTCAGGCTGCGGATGTAGTTCTTGCGTCGCTGCACGAATTCGGCGCCGAGCACGATTTCATTGGCCTGCTGTTGCGCAGGCGAAGGAATGATGCCGGAACTGGCCCTCTGCATCGCCAGTTCGACATGTTCGCCGGTCTCGTCGATGATTTCGTCAATATGGAAGCCCGCGTTGGCGAACAGGGTCTTCAGGGTATCCCGGTCAACAAGGCGGCTGGCTTCCGGTGCGACCGCCCAGGGCAAGGGGTAATTCGGCTCACCGGCAGCCAGCACGGCTTCGGTCCAGATCAGTTTGCCGCCCGGCTTCAGAACGCGAAAAGCCTGCCCGATGACGGCGGCCTTGTCCGCGATGTTCATGCCGACATAGAAGCAGATTGCGGCGTCGAATGTGTTGTCGGCGAAGGGCAGCTTCGCCGCGTCGGCTTCGTGGAAGCGAACCTTGTCGCCAAGGCCGCTGAGCGTGGACAGTCGGCCGGATGCCTCGACAAAGGCTGGTGTGAGGTCGATGCCGTCGACCTGGCAGCCATAGGTGGCGGCCAGGAAGCGCGCCGGGCCGCCAATGCCGCTGCCGATATCAAGGATCCGGTCGGTGGGGGAGGGGGCAAGACGCGCTCCATGGTCTCGCGTGGCGATGAGCTCGCGGCCGTGAAGCTGGTCGAACGGATAAAGCTGCGCGGCGCTGATTTTATCGGATTTCGCATCGGGAATCGCGGCCAATATGCGCTCGACGATGCCGTCGCTGCCGTAATGCGTGGTGACGTTGCTCATGGCTGTCCTCCCTCGAACAGCCAGCTTCCCATCAATGGGTTGTCTCCGCAACGCGCGCTGATTCAGGAGTGTGATTCATGACCCGCTACGCCACCATCATCACCGATGCTGACGGCCAGGAAATCGTCAGCGCCATCGGCGAATTCGAAGGCACCGCACCGCAGCCCCGCCTGGGGCGTATCGAGCAGGTCGCACCCGGCGTAAAGATCGGCATGGTGCGGGATGCGGCCGGCGGCTTTTGTTTTCCGCAGGCCGGCATCGCCGGGCACCTTGTCGGTCTGGTCATGGCGCGTCTCAAGGCGCGGGCCGGCGCGGCAAGGCCCGCCCCGGCGGCGAAGCCTGCCGACGCGGCAAAGCCAAAGCGCGTCCAGGGCGCCAAGAAGCGGACCAGGAAGAAGTCCGCTCGTTCAAAGAAACCGGCCAGCCGGGCCGGATCGATGCCGAAGGCCGGCATTCCCGCTGCCAACGCCGTGGGCGGTGACGTCCATGACTGAAAAGAC
>NZ_RZTC01000268.1:0-1789 GCF_004023165.1 Mesorhizobium sp. M7A.F.Ca.MR.176.00.0.0
CTGTCATGATCGCGCGGGTCTCCCTGGCGGCCCCACAAACTATTATGTGTTGGCGTAACGCTTTGAGGTTGAATGCCCGATGCGAAGGTGGCTCAGGCGGTGCGGCCGGCTGAACGTATTTTCCGGGCGCGGCAAACCGAAATGGTCCCTCAGCGTAGCCCCGTCATAGTCGTGCCGGAAAAGTCCGCGCTTGCGCAAGAGCGGCACCACTTCCTCGGCGAATATGTCGAACCCGCCCTGCAGATACGGCGGCATGATATTGAAGCCGTCCGCGGCGCCATTGTCGAACCATTCCTGGATCTTGTCGGTGATCTGTTCGGGCGTCCCGGCCTGGACCCAATGGCCGCGCGCCCCGGCGAGGCGGTGGAGCAACTGGCGGATGGTTGGATTCTCGCGCTCGATGATGTCGAGTACGACGTGGAAGCGGCTGCTCGCACCACGCTCGCCCTCGATGCGGATAAGCTCGCGCGGAAATGGCCCGTCCAGATCGTAGCTGGAAAGGTCGGCGTCTACGATGCGGCGTAGCTGGTGAAGAGAATATTCCGGCTGCGTCAGCTCGTTGAACTCGTCATGCAGCGCGCGGGCTTCCGCCTCGGTGGAACCGATGAAGGGGCTGATGCCGGGCAAGACCTTGACGTGGTCAGGGTTGCGGCCAACCGACTTCACGCGCGCTTTGATGTCGGCATAAAATTCCTGCGCGTTGCCGAGTGTCTGATGTGCTGTAAATATCGCCTCGGCATAGCGGCTTGCGAATGACCGTCCGTCTTGCGACGAACCTGCCTGGACGTAGACCGGACGGCCCTGCGGAGAACGCGGAAGCGTGAGCGGTCCCTTCACACGATGATATTTTCCGATGTGGTTGATTGGATGGATCTTGTCGGTGTCGGCAAATATACCGGACTGCCGGTCCGCGATTAGCGCGGCGTCCTCCCAGCTGTCCCAGAGCTTAGTCACCACATCAACAAATTCGCTTGCGCGCTCGTAACGGTCGGCGTGGGTTGGATGTCGGTCAAAGCCGAAATTCAACGCTGCGGACGCATCGCCCGTCGTGACAATATTCCAACCGGCACGCCCGCCGCTTAGATGATCAACAGAAGCAAACAGCCGGGCCAGGTTGTAGGGTTCGTTGTAGGTGGTCGAGGCGGTGGCGATGAAGCCGATGCGTTCCGTCACAGCAGCGAGAGCCGAAATCCATGTCAGCGGCTCCAGTCTGAAGCGGCTTGCGTAGCGAATGTTGTCGGCAAGCGCGGGCCCATCGGCAAAGAACAGCGCGTCGAATTTGCTCGCCTCGGCCTTTTTCGCCAGTTCCTGATAATAGGCGATATCCAGCACTCTCTCAGGGGCGGAATCCTTGTAGCGCCAGCCGGCTTCATGATGGCCGCCAGGATAGATGAAAAGGTTGAGGTTCAACTGTCGTTTTTCGGCGGGCATAGTTCGTCCTCCTGGGTGGTGATGCTGAGCGACAGGTCTTGGGGGGCCGTTCAGACGGGCAACACAGGCTTTGTCTCGACGCCGAGATGACGCAGAAGTTGGGAGCGGATCTCGCCGAACCGGCGATCGCCGTGATCGCGTGGCGTGGGGATATCGATCGCGATGTCGGCGGCGATCCCGCCATTGTCGAGCACCAAAACCCGGTCCGCCAGCGTTACGGCTTCGTCCACATCATGGGTAACCAGCAGCACGGCCGGCTGGTGACGGGCGCAGAGCTGGCGCAGCAGATCGTGCATGCGCAGGCGGGTCAGCGCGTCGAGCGCGCCGAACGGCTCGTCCGCTAGCAGCAGCTCAGGAT
>NZ_RZTC01000269.1:0-1687 GCF_004023165.1 Mesorhizobium sp. M7A.F.Ca.MR.176.00.0.0
CCTCCCCCTTGTGGGGAGGGGTTAGGGGTGGGGGTCAGCGCCGCCGGAAGGTCCATCTAGGCTCTTCCCTCCGCCCCGGTCATCATCAGGCCGAGCCGCGCGATCGTCGCATCGGCGCTGTCGAGCGTGCCGACGATGCGGCCTTCATACATCACCGCGATGCGGTCGCAGAGCACCAGCAGCTCTTCGAGATCCTCGCCAATGACGATGATGCCGCAGCCCTTGGCCCGCATGTCGAGGAACTTTTCATGGATGAAGCGGGCGGCACCGATGTCAAGCCCGCGCGTCGGCTGCGAGACAACAAGCACCTTCGGATCGAAGGCAAGCTCGCGTGCCAACAACGCCTTCTGCAGATTGCCGCCGGAAAGCGCTCCCGCGCGGGTCATCGGCCCGGGGCACCTGATATCATAGGCCTTGATCTGCTCTTCCGCGAAGGCGCGGATCGCATCCGGCTTCAGCAGGCCCCTGCTGCTGAAAGCGGCGGTGCCGATGCGCGGCAATACCATGGAATCGGCGAGCGGCAGGTTGGTGACCAGTCCTGTGGTCATGCGGTCTTCCGGGATGCGGCCAAGGCCGAGCGCCTGCACCTCGCGCGGCGAAAACCGCGAGACTTTTTGGCCGGCAATCGTCATCCGTCCGGCATCGGGCGCCCGCACGCCGGAGATCACCTCTGCCAGCGCCCGCTGGCCATTGCCCGACACCCCGGCAATGCCGAGGATTTCGCCGGCACGGACGGCAAGCGATACGTCGCGCAGCGGCGTGCCGGAATGATGCGAGGTGGAAATGCCGTCGAGTGTCAGCACATCAGCACCTGGCGTCGATGGCCCCCGCGCCGGCGGCACGATCTCATGGCCGCACATCAGTGTTGCCATCTCCGAGGATGTCGTGTTGGCCGGGTCATCGACGCGGCCGGCAACGCGGCCATGCCGCAGCACCGTGCAGCGATGCGTCAGCGCCCGCACCTCGTTGAGCTTGTGCGAGATGAAGATGATGCCGAGACCTTGCGCCGCCATAGAACGTAACGCCGAAAACAGCCCGTCGACCTCGCTTGGCGCCAGCACCGCTGTCGGCTCGTCGAGGATCAGCAGCCTGGCGCCACGAAACAGAGCCTTGACGATTTCGAGCCGCTGCTGCTCGCCCACCGACAGCGCCGAGACCGGCAGGTTCGGGTCAAGCATCAGCCCATGCTGGCGGCCGATCTCGGCCAGCCGCGCCAGCCCGCCGGCGCGGTCGATCCGTCCTGTCTTGCCGGGGATGCCGATCAAAAGGTTTTCCAGCACAGTCAGCCGCGGCGCGAGGTGAAAATGCTGGTGCACCATGCCGATGCCGGCGGCCAGCGCATCGGCGGAACTGGTGATCCGCACCGGCTTGCCCTGGATGAGGATTTCCCCAGCATCGGGCGCATAGGCGCCGAACAGCACATTCATCAGCGTCGTCTTGCCGGCGCCGTTCTCGCCCAGCAACCCCAGGATCTCGCCGGGTGCCACGCTGAGATCGACGGCCTCGTTCGCCTTGACGGCGCCGAAGCTCTTGGTGATGCCGCGCATTTCGATGAGGGGGGCGGGCAAGGGCAAGGATGCTCCTGATCGGAGTTGGCTTTGCGGTTCAGCTTTGATTGAGAGGGATGCGCTGCACCCCCCTCTGGCCTGCCGGCCATCTCCCCCTCAAGGGGGGAGATCGGATGCCA
>NZ_RZTC01000270.1:0-1684 GCF_004023165.1 Mesorhizobium sp. M7A.F.Ca.MR.176.00.0.0
CACCAGGATCCTGACAATTCGACCTCGTCGGATGGCCCGAACATGCTGCCGTTAAAGGACATGCCAGCCTTGCTCGAGCGGCTGATGGCATTCGACCGTATCGCCAAGGGCCTCTAAGGCCGGACGCATACCCTGCCGACTGCCGGCGCTTGTGGAAGGCACGAGCCGGCTATACGCTTGCCTTGCAACTGAGCGTTTTGGCAGGAGGAAGCCATGTCCGTCGCCCGCGTCACCGAAATCACATCGTCGTCGAAGAAGAGCTTTCAGGACGCCATCGAACAGGGAATTGCGCGCGCCTCGAAAACCCTGAAGAACGTCGAGGGCGCTTAGATCCAGGACCAGAAGATCGTCGTCCAAGACGGCAAGATTGTTGCTTATCGCGTCAATATGAATGTTACCTTCATCCTCTCGGAGTGACCGGGCGTCGCCGAAAAAGTCGGGAACCTTCGCCCGCGCCCCTCATTGTCCAAGTATGGTTCTAAACCACAATGAGGAGCACAATCATGACAACCCAGACAGGTCACACCCAAGCCATCGCCGCTTCACGGGTCATCGGTACATCGGTCTACAATACCGAAGGCACGAGCATCGGAAGCATCGAGGATGTGATGCTCGACAAGATGACGAACGGCATCATGTTCGCGGTGATCGGTTTTGGCGGCTTCCTCGGCATTGGCGAAAAATATCACGCCATTCCGTGGGCAAGCCTCGACTATGATGAGGACAAGGGCGGCTATGTCGTGCCGTTTTCCAAGGAACAACTCAGAGCGGCGCCTGCCTATTCGATCAACGAATTGAGCGGGGCGGATGGCGAGGTGGCGCGCGACGAATCTTACAATTACTACAAGGTCACGCCTTACTGGCATTGACAGCAACGACAAAGCGGCCCCGTCGAGAGACGGGGCCGCTTTGTATTCTGGCTTATTCGCTGACATGTAAGGGGGCCATCGCCTTCGGCGGCGACTGCTGATTGTCGCACGACGTCAGGAATGCCGCCGCGATCAGGAACAGACTCACGATACCACTCAACTGGGACATGGCGAAACTCCTCCTGTTTCGCCCCGCGCGCTGCACCTTAACCGGAAGTCAGCCGACCGTACATGACTTATGATGACAGCGATTTGCGCTTCGTGAATCGTTCAGAGGCTGATGCCGCGGCAATAATTGCCGGCCGGCCGATTGCCTTTTGCAGCACTTTGGCTAAGACGTGCGGCATTCTTCAGATCAATCGAGGACATCGCAAATGACCGCCATCATCGACATTGTCGGGCGTGAAATCCTGGACAGCCGTGGAAATCCGACCGTCGAGGTCGATGTCATTCTCGAAGACGGCTCGATGGGCCGCGCGGCGGTGCCGTCGGGTGCTTCGACCGGCGCCCACGAGGCCGTCGAACTGCGCGACGGTGGCGCCCGCTATCTCGGCAAGGGCGTGCTCAGGGCCGTCGAAGCGGTGAACGGCGAGCTGTTCGAGGCCATCGGCGGCATGGAAGCCGAAAACCAGATCCATATCGACCAGACCATGATCGAGCTTGACGGCACGCCCAACAAGAGCCGGCTTGGCGCCAATGCCATTCTTGGCGTTTCGCTAGCGGTGGCCAAGGCGGCCGCCGATGCCGCCGGCCTGCCGCTCTACCGCTATGTCGGCGGCACCAAGGCGCATCTCCTGCCGGTACCGATGATGAAC
>NZ_RZTC01000027.1:0-26518 GCF_004023165.1 Mesorhizobium sp. M7A.F.Ca.MR.176.00.0.0
GCAGGTACCAGTTCTCCTCGCTGCCGGCACTGACGCCGCCCTTGAACAGGTAATATTCAAAGGCACCGGCGGCGACCGGGGCGTCGAGCGCGAATGTCGTGGCGCCCGAGGTGGCGCCGTTGATTGCCTGGACGACCATGATGCCGTCCTGCGTGGTCGCAGCCCCCGCGCCGCCGAGATTGACCACGGAGATGCCGGTCGAACCGGAAGCCGTTCCGCTCGACAGGACCAACTTGTCGGATGCGGAGGAATCGTCACCGAGCTCGGTCTGGATAAGCAGCAGGCCCCCCAGCCCGACATAATTGCCCGAAATCGTCAGGCTGTCGGTGGCGCCGGTGCTGCCATTGGTCAGGTCGATGCGGCCGGCATTGGTGACCTGCGCCAACTGGCCTGCCGTAAACGCCTGGATCGCCGCATTGAAGCCGCCGCCATAGAGCGTGCTTGCGGCATCGACACTGAGCGAACCTGTGCCGGTGCCGCTATCGCCGAGCACCAGCTTGCTGTCCATCGTCAGTTCGGTGTCGTTGGTGGCGTCGATGCTTTCCCAGTTCTGGAGCCGGCTGACCCCATCCAGTTTGACGTTGTCCAGTGTCAGCGCGTCGGTACCGAGGCCGCCTGATATGGCATTCGTGGCACCGAGATTGGCGTTGGTGAGGTTGCTGAGCCTGGCGGTGTCGTTGTCGCCGCCGAGATCGACGGCGCCATAGATGATGCCGCCACCGTTCCAGACGAAATCGTCGGCGCCAAAGCTCATCAGTATATCGCCACCGACCGTGCCGCCGGTGACCGTGACGCTGTCATTGCCGCCGCTGACGCTGATGTTGCCGCCGACGGTGCCGCCCGACAGGATGATCGTGTCCTTGTCGAAGCCGGTGACGAGGTTGCGGTCGATGGTGCCGCCGGACATGTTGAAGTAATTCTGGTCGAGCTTCATGTTGACGCGGCCGATGCGGCCACCGATCATCACGGCGCGGTCGCCATCGTCGAAGAAATCGACGATGCGGCCGCCGGTCATGGTGAAGGTGTCGAGGCCGTCGCCCTGGTTGAGCGAGCCGATCTGGCCGCCGCTCATGTTGAAGTCGTCGATGCCGGCGCCCTGCTGGACATTGCCGGCGACGGTCCCCGCGCCAATGGTGAAAAAATCCGTGCCGCCACCCTGATCGACGGTGCCGGTGATGGTGCCGGACTGCATGTCGATGCGGTCCGTGCCGACACCAAAGGTCACGTTGCCTGATATCTGCCCGGTGCCGCCGGCGGGAAAATTCAGCGTGTTATCGCCATCGGCATCGGTGAGGCTGCCGCCCGAGTCGCCGCTATCGCAGGTGTAGACGGTATTTCCGGCGATTGGGCCCAGCACGCATGCGGCAAACGCAGCTGAATTGGGCAGCAACGCAAAGGCCGTAGTTGAGAGGATGCTAATAAGCCAAGGGTGTAGCGGATGCGGCTTTCGCCGTGGCGAAGCAACTGTCACCTGCGCATCCTCCGAACGACTGTTCGGAAGCGAGTTCTTCATATGCCACATCGCGTCCCCTCTCGATTCGCGATTTCCAGCCCCCGCCAGTCGCCGTAATGAAGACACAATTCATTCGATTTTACAAAGCCTAATCTGCCCCGCATGGTTGCTAAACTGCAAAGACTACTGAAATGATCTGGCGTAGCGCGCGGTTGGCGTGTCCGTGGCCCATGCTTTAGGATCGGTTTGGGCCGAAGGATCGAGGCCCTGTCACGGATCGATGAAAGGACATCGCATGGCAACCAGGGACGCATTCGGCCTGACGCTTTCGGGTGCAACGGAGGCGGGGTTCGCCCCCTACAGCCAGGCAGTGCGCGAACTGCAGTGCTTCATCGGCGATCCCGTGGCGTCCATCGACCACGCCATCGCGGAAGATCCCGGCTTCGTCATGGCGCATGTCTTCAAGGGCTATCTGTTCGGCCTCGCCACCGAGCGGGAGGCGACAGCGGTGGCCAAGGCTTGCCATGAGGCGTCACTGCCGCTTGCCGCGACCACGCGCGAGCGGGCGCATGTCACAGCCCTGGGTCATCTCGCCAACGGACGCTGGCATCAAGCCAGCCGCATTCTCGAGGACATCACCATCGAGACCCCGCGCGACGGGCTGGCGCTGCAGGTCGGCCACCAGATCGATTTCTTCACCGGCAATGCACGCATGCTGCGCGACCGCATCGCACGCGCCCTGCCGTCCTGGCAAAGCGGCATGCCCGGCTACCACGCCATGCTCGGCATGCACGCCTTCGGGCTGGAGGAAATGGGTGACTATGTCAGGGCCGAGCAGCTTGGCCGCGCGGCGGTCGACTTCGAGCCGCGCGACGGCTGGGCGCAGCATGCCGTCGCCCATGTCATGGAAATGCAGAGCCGGCAAAGGGATGGCATCGCCTGGATGCTGACCAACCCGGAAGCGTGGACAAGGGAGAGTTTCCTGCAGGTCCACAATTGGTGGCACCTGGCGCTGTTCCACTATGATCTCGGCGAGACCGACGCGGTGCTGGCCCTCTATGACGGCCCCATCTACATCGTGCAATCGACGATGGCGCTCAACATGGTCGATGCCTCGGCAGTCCTGTGGCGGCTCGCCCTCGGCGGCGTCGATGTCGGCGACCGCTGGGCGGCGCTCGCCGCCAATTGGCATAAGGCCGGCGCCGGCAATTATGCCTTCAACGATGCCCACGCGATGATGGCCTTTGTCGGTGCAGGGTTAGATGCGCCGGCCCTCGCTTTGCTTGAGGCTCAGCGCGAGGCCATGCGTGGCAGCGACGACAATGCGGCTTTCACGCGGGATGTCGGCCATCCGCTGACGCTCGCCATCAAGGCATTCGGTGAGGGCAGTTACGCCGAGACCGTGCGCCTGATCCGGCCGATCCGATCGATCTCCCATCGCTTCGGCGGCAGCCACGCCCAGCGCGATGTTATCGACCTGACGCTGATCGAGGCAGCGTTGCGCGCCGGTGACGGTGCGCTGGCCAGGGCGCTCACGGCCGAGCGTTCGATGGCGCGGCCCGACAGTCCGCTGTCAGCGCTGTTTGTGCGACGCGCCGCCGATTTGTCGGAGAATTGACCCGAAGCGGATCTTGTTTTAAAAACTGGCCAAGCCAGATTTTTTCGAGACCCGAAAAAATTAACTGGCGTGGGAGGAAGACATGTATCTGGGCCTCGATCTCGGGACGTCGGGCGTCAAGGCGCTGCTGATCGTTGCCGGGCAAACCGTCGTCGGTTCCGGCCATGGTTCGCTTGATGTTTCACGGCCGCATCCCGGCTGGTCGGAACAGAATCCCGAGCACTGGATCCGGGCTTGCGAAGACGCAATCGCCGAGCTCAAATCCTCCCATCCGGATGAACTCGCGGCAGTCAAGGGCATTGGCCTGTCCGGGCAGATGCATGGCGCCACGCTGCTCGACGCCGCCGACAAGGTGCTGCGTCCCTGCATCCTGTGGAACGACACGCGCAGCCATGCCGAGGCGGCTGTCCTCGATGCCGATCCGCGCTTCCGCGCTCTGACCGGCAACATCGTCTTTCCCGGTTTCACCGCGCCGAAACTTGCCTGGGTGAAAAACAACGAACCCGCTCTCTTCGCCAAGGTCGCAAAAGTGCTGCTGCCCAAGGATTTCCTGCGGCTCTGGCTTTCGGGCGAACACATTTCGGAGATGTCGGATTCTGCCGGTACCTCCTGGCTCGATGTCGGCAACCGGCGCTGGAGTACGGACCTGCTCGCAGCGACGTCGCTCGACGAGGAGCAGATGCCGTCGCTGGTCGAGGGTACGCACAAGGCAGGCGCACTGCGCAGTGAATTGGCCTCGAAATGGGGCGTCCAGGCCGGCATTCCAATCGCCGGCGGCGCCGGCGACAATGCGGCCTCGGCCTGCGGCATGGGCACGGTCGGCGCCGGCCACGCTTTCGTCTCGCTCGGCACATCGGGCGTGCTGTTTGCCGCCAACGCTTCCTACCTGCCCAACCCGGCTAGCGCGGTTCACACCTTCTGCCACGCCCTGCCGAACACCTGGCACCAGATGGGGGTCATCCTGTCGGCAACGGATTCGCTCAATTGGCTGTCCGAAATCACCGGGAAGAGCGCCGGCGAATTGACCGCTGAACTCGGCGACACATTGGAGGCGCCCAGCGGCGTGTCCTTCCTGCCTTATCTCTCGGGTGAGCGCACACCCTACAATGATGCCGCCATTCGCGGCGCGTTCGCCGGGCTGGCGCATGAATCGAGCCGTGCCGTGCTGACCCAGGCCGTGCTGGAGGGTGTGGCCTTTGCCTTCCGCGACAGCCTCGACGCCCTGGCGAAGGCCGGCACGAGTTTGACGCGGGTGACGGCGATCGGCGGCGGTTCCCGCTCGCGCTACTGGCTGAAGGCGATTGCCACCGCGCTTCAACTGCCTGTCGACATTCCCGCCGACGGCGACTTCGGCGCCGCCTTTGGCGCCGCACGGCTCGGCCTGATCGCTGCGACTGGTGCCGATCCCCTGGAAGTCTGTACGGCACCGAGGACGGATGCCACGATCGAACCGGACGCGGCGCTTGGCGGCGTCTATGCCGATGCCTATCAGCGCTACCGGGAGCTGTACCCGGCGATCAGGGCTGTAACCGCGTGATTCAGTGCGAGGCGCCCCCCTCTGCCCTGCCGGGCATCTCCCCCTCTAGGGGGGAGATCGGCAGCGTTGACGGCTTTACTCGTCTTGCAAGGTTGATAATTAGCGATGGCGGGAAAGACAGCCAATCTCCCCCCTTGAGGGGGAGATGGCCGGCAGGCCAGAGGGGGGCGCTTCGCACCCGCCTCGCCCAGAAGTCCTTACTGCGCAGGCACCTTGTCGAGAAAGCCGGTGACGCTCTTCAGGCGGCCGTTCTCGATGATTCCGATGTCGGTACCTTCGATCACCGATGGCGTCCCCTCAGGCCCGAGATTCCACGAGAAGCGGATCTTGTCGGCAAAACCGTCCGGCGTGCCCTTCAGCGAGAGCCGGAAGCCGGCAAAGCGCTGCTGCACGCCGTCGATCAGAGCCGCGACGCCTTCATGGCCGTCGCCCTGCATGAGCGGATCACGATAGCTGACGTCTTCCGTGAAGGTCGCCTTGAGCAATTCGGTCCGGCGGACGGCATCGCTTTCGTTCCAGGCGGTGATGTAGTTTTCAGCGATCTTGGTGAGGTCGGTCATGGTCTGTCTCCTTCATTTGACGGTTTTGACATGACCCTTTTCAACCGGCGCTGGCCTGAAACCAATTACGCCTGAGGTAATGGCGGCAGAACTTTGTGAGAGGACAGAAATCATGAGCAGCGGATTTTTCGGCGACATCAAGAAAATCAAATATGAAGGGCCGGATTCGACCAATCCGCTGGCCTATAGGTTCTACAATCCCGACGAGCTCGTCGCCGGCAAACGGCTGGAAGACCATCTGCGCTTCGCCGTCGCCTACTGGCACTCCTTTGCCTGGCCGGGCGGCGATCCGTTCGGCGGCCAGACCTTCGACCGGCCGTGGTTCCCCAAGGCAGGTGGCACCGACACGATGGAGCTGGCAAAGCTGAAAGCGGACGTCGCCTTCGAGATGTTCTCGCTGCTCGGCGCGCCCTATTTCTGCTTCCACGACGCCGATGTGCGGCCGGAAGGCAAGGATTTTTCCGAAAGTGCCGCGCGCCTCGACGAGATCGCCGATTACTTCGCGGGGAAGATGAAGCAGACCGGCGTCAAGCTGCTTTGGGGCACCGCCAATCTGTTCTCCAATCGCCGCTTCATGTCGGGGGCGGCCACCAATCCCGATCCGGATGTCTTTGCCTACGCAGCGGCGACGGTAAAAAGCTGCATCGACGTCACCAAGCGGCTGAAGGGCGAAAACTACGTGCTGTGGGGCGGGCGCGAAGGCTATGAGACGCTGCTCAACACCGACCTCGCGCGCGAGCAGGAACAGGCCGGCCGGTTCCTCAGCATGGTCGTCGACTACAAGCACAAAATCGGCTTCAAGGGCGCGATCCTGATCGAGCCGAAGCCGCAGGAGCCGACCAAGCATCAGTATGATTACGATGTCGCCACGGTCTACGGCTTCCTCAAGCGCTTCGGGCTGGAGAAGGAGGTCAAGGTCAATATCGAGCAGGGCCACGCCATCCTGGCCGGCCATTCCTTCGAGCACGAACTGGCTCTGGCCAATGCGCTCGGCATTTTCGGTTCGATCGATATGAACCGCAACGACTATCAGTCGGGATGGGACACCGACCAGTTCCCCAACAACGTGCCGGAAATGGCACTGGCCTACTACCAGGTCCTGCAGGCCGGCGGCTTCAAGACCGGCGGCACCAATTTCGACGCCAAGCTGCGCCGCCAGTCGCTCGATCCGCAGGACCTGCTGATCGGCCATATCGGCGGCATGGACTCTTGCGCACGTGGCCTGAAAGCCGCGGCCCGCATGGTTGAGGACAAGGCGCTATCGGCGCCGCTGGCCGAACGTTATGCCGGCTGGAACACGGCCGAGGGCAAGGCGATGCTCGCCGGCAAGCGCACGCTTGAGGATATCGCCGAGCGTGTCGTCAAGAAGAAGATCGAGCCGCAGCCGAGGTCCGGCCGCCAGGAACTGCTGGAAAATATCGTCAACCGCTACGTGTAAGGCGCGCGCCGCTCCATCTCTGGACCGACATCCGGCACCACTGGATGAAAGCCGCCGCCATCGCTATCTGCTAGTCAGCCCACTTCGCGAGAGGCTGCCGAGGATCGCACAGATCTTCGGCAGCCAGCGTGAGATCAAGATGCCACGCGTGTCGCCGAAAGAGAGCCCGTGCGGCAGCCTTTATTTTTATGCATGTCGTCATCCCAAAACCGCTGGCACTTTTGGGCGACATGCATTGGCGGGAGACGGAAAATGGCAGAGGATCGAATCATCGTGCGCCCGGCGCAGGCGAGCGATATTCCGGCGTTGAAGCAGGTGCTGCAGGAAACGTTCGAAGGCACATGGCTGCCGAACATCACCGAAGCAGCGGCGCGGTGCTATGTCGAGACGGATATTGGCGGGCGCTATGTCGACCGGAGCTGGCCTGAGTTCGCCGTTGCCGAGATCGATGGCGAGGTCGCCGGCCTGATCCATTGGCGCGCGGATTTCATCGAGGCCCTGCACGTCATGGCATCCCGTCAAGGCCAAGGTGTCGGCCGCAAGCTGCTTTCCCATGCCGAACAGGCAATCGGCACCGCCGGGTTGGCGCAGGCGCGGCTGGAAACCGACACGTTCAACCTGCCGGCACAAGCCCTCTACAAGGCGGTCGGCTATGTCGAGAAAAACCGCTATCCAGACGACGAATGGGACAGTGGCTTTACCACGAGTGCTGTTCGAAAAGCGGCTGTAGATCTCTCCTTGACCTGACCTGCCAAGGCGCAGGAACAGCTTTGCGCATGGCCCGGTCCCGCGACACGGTTTTGCCCTTCGACGCCCTTCAATGACCTCGCTCTTGCCTTCAAACAGCCGTCACGAATCTCGTATAAGACTGGCTCGTGGCGGGAGAGGAAGAAGGAGGCGAACCGATATGCAGAACGAACGTGAAATCGACGCCCTGCTCTCACCTGGCGAGGCTGGATCGATCATCGACCGGCTGATGGCGATGCCGCGGAAAACGGACGACGCCAAGATTTCGAATGAATGGGATCGCGCCGTGGCCAGCCGCTTCGAGACCCGTCTGGCCAGACAGATGCGCTCGCAAATCGACGGCGACCGCCAGAACGCGGCCTGATCGCGCGTTGAAACCTACCCCCTCCGCAACCTGACCGGCGCTTCGCCGAAAGTCTTTGAAAACGCCCTCGAAAATGCCGCGGCGGACGAGAACCCGGTCCGCCCGGCAATGTCGGCCATGGCAACCCTTGTATCGACCACCAGCCGGCGCGCGGCACCGAGGCGCAGCCTGAGATAATAGGCGCCCGGCGTCTCGCCGATCGACTTGCGAAAGATGCTCTCCAATGTCCGCGCCGTCACCCCGGCGCGCTTTGCCACTGCTTCTATGGTCAGCGGCTGGTCGACATGCGCTTCCATCAGCCGGATGGCTTGCGCAAGGCGCGGGTCGTAGCCGTCGAGCCGGCCGAGCGAGACCAGCGGCTGTGCGTCGGTGGCGGCGCGCGCCTGGTCGTAGATGAAGACGCTGGCGACATCGAGTGCGACGGCCATGCCGAGCCGCGTACGGATGAGATGCAGCATCAGGTCGAAGGTCGGCGACGCGCCACCCGACGTGAACACCGGCCCGTCGATGACATAGCGGTCAGGGCGGACATCGACGCCGGGAAAGGCCGAGGAAAAATCCTCCATGTCCTCCCAGTGGGTGGTGGCGCTGCGCCCTTCCAGCAGGCCGGCGCGAGCCACCAGCCAGGTGCCCGCCTCGACACCGCCGCAAGCACGCGCCGTGCGTGCCGCCCGGCGCAGTCCGGACAACAGAGCCGACGTTGCATAATTCTGGGTGCCGAAGCCGGCGACGACGACAAGGACGTCGGTTGGCTCGCCCGCGTCGAAACGGCCACTGACCGCCACCGGCAGGCCGCATGTGGTGACCGGAGCCTCGCCGGTCACCGAGACCAGCCGAAAATCGAACAGGGTCTCGCCGGAGATGCGGTTGGCGGCCCGCAGTGGATCGACGGCGGATGCGACGCACATGATGGACGAGCCGGAAAACACCAGCAGCGTCACCTTGAGCGGCGAGCGCTCGGCGCGAAAGATCGTCGGTTTTTCGCTTTTTGTCATGGAAGCTTCGTAAAACGCAAAACAGTTTTCGGCAAGTCGGGCATTGTTGTGGACTGTTCTTTCGGAGGAGAGTTCTATGCCGCTTGCGATGAACCGTGAGGTCTTCATTACCTGTGCCGTGACCGGGTCCGGCGGGTCGCAGGACCGCAGCCCTCATGTGCCGCGCTCGCCAAAGCAGATCGCCGATTCGGCCATCGACGCGGCCAAGGCTGGCGCCGCAATCGTGCACTGCCACGTCCGCGACCCCGAAACCGGCAAGCCCAGGCGCGATGTGCATCTCTACCGCGAAGTGACCGAGCGCATCCGCGAGGCAGAAGTCGACGTCATCCTCAACCTGACCGCCGGCATGGGCGGCGACATGGTGTTCGGATCGCCGGAAGCGCCGCTGCCGCTCAACGAAAAAGGCACAGACATGGGCGGCGCCACCAACCGCATGGAACATGTGCGCCAATGCCTGCCGGAAATCTGCACGCTCGACTGCGGCACCATGAATTTCGCCGAGGCCGACTATGTCATGACCAACACGCCCGGCATGCTGCGCGCCATGGGCGGCATGATGACGGCGCTCGGCGTCAAGCCGGAGATCGAGGCCTTCGACACCGGTCATCTGTGGTTCGCCAAGCAGCTGGTCGAGGAAAAGGTGCTCAATCCGGATGCACTGGTGCAGCTCTGCATGGGCGTGCCGTGGGGCGCGCCCGACGACCTCAACACCTTCATGGCGATGGTCAACAATGTGCCGTCGACCTGGAACTGGTCGGCCTTTGCCATCGGCCGCAACCAGATGGCCTATGCTGCTGCGGCGGTGCTGGCCGGCGGCAATGTCCGCGTCGGTCTCGAAGACAATCTCTGGCTCGACAAGGGCGTACTGGCGACCAATGCGCAGTTGGTCGAGCGCGCCGCCAGCATCGTCACCAATCTCGGCGCCAGGATCCTTGGGCCGGAAGAGGTACGGCAGAAGCTCAACCTCACCAAGCGGGCGCCGATCGCGGCATAAATTATTCGTCGGGAGGGTCGGCATGACTACCGTAAAATTCACCGCAATGAAGGATGGCGACCGGGACGACTACGAGTTCCTGACCGCGCATGAGATCGACTATGCCGCCAGGACCGGCGAGCGGCTGCTCGATGCGCTGGTGCAGCTCGACGCGGGCCTTTCGGGCTACAAGATCACCCGGCTCGGCCATTCGCTGCAGGCGGCGACGCGTGCCTGGCGCGACGGCGCCGACACCGACTGGATCGCCTGCGCGCTACTGCACGACATCGGCGACATCTATGCGCCTTACAATCACGACGAATATGCCGCTTCGATCCTGAAACCCTTCGTGCGCGAACAATGCACTTGGGTGGTGGAGAAACATGGCGACTTCCAGCGGCTCTACTATGCCCATCACCTCGGCGGTAACCGCCATGCGCGCGACCGCTTTGCCGGCCACGCCTATTTCGACGATTGCGACCAGTTTTGCGAACGCTGGGACCAGTCCAGCTTCGACCCCGATTATGACACGCTGCCGATCGAATTCTTCCGGCCCTTCGTCCTCGAAGTCTTTGCCCGCAAGGCATACGACCCGTCCGTGATCCGCGCCGGCGAACGCGTGCCGCTCATAGATCCCACAACCGCCATGACCAGAACCGGAGCTTCCGCATGAGCATCATCAACAAGGCAGCCGCCATCGGTGGCGGCGTCATCGGCGCCGGCTGGGTGGCGCGGCTGCTGCTCAACGGCATCGACGTGTCGATCTTCGATCCCGATCCCGAGGCGTCGCGCAAGGTCGGCGAAGTGATGAAGGGCGCGCGCCGCGCCTACAAGCAGATGGTACCCGGCGGTTTGCCAAAAGAGGGCAAGCTGACCTTTGCCAAGACCATCGCCGAGGCAGTGGCCGATGCCGATTTCATTCAGGAAAGCGTGCCGGAACGGCTCGACCTCAAGCACCGGGTGCTCGCCGAGATCGATACCCACGCGCCGGCCAATGCGATTGTCGGTTCCTCGACCTCCGGCATCAAGCCAACCGACATGCAGGTGGCGATGAAGAAGCATCCGGAGCGGCTGGTCGTCGGCCATCCGTTCAACCCGGTCTATCTCCTGCCGCTGGTCGAGATCGTGGGCGGCGAGCAGACCTTTCCCGAGGCGATCGAGGTCGCCAAGGAGATGTATGCCTCGATCGGCATGAAGCCGGTCGTCATCCGCAAGGAGATCGAGGCCTTCGTCGGCGACCGCCTGCTCGAAGCGGCATGGCGCGAGGCGCTGTGGCTGATCAAGGACGGCATCTGCACGGTCGAGGAACTCGACGACATCATGCGCTACGGCTTCGGCCTGCGCTGGGCGCAGATGGGCATGTTCCAGGTCTATCGCGTCGCCGGTGGCGAGGCCGGCATGCGCCACTTCATGGCGCAGTTCGGGCCCTGCCTGAAATGGCCATGGACCAAGCTGATGGATGTGCCGGAGTTCAACGACGAACTGGTCGACCTGATCGCCACGCAATCGGACGACCAGGCACATGGGCTGTCGATCCGCGAACTGGAAAAAATCCGCGACGACAATCTGGTCGCCATCATGGACGCGCTGTCGAAGCAGAACAAAGGCAAGGGCTGGGGCGCCGGCGCGCTGCACAAGGACTATACCAGGCAACTGGCCAAGCTGGCGGCGAAGAAGCCCACGGCCTCCAAGGCGGCCGAGAAGGCCAAAGCCTTGAAACCGGTGAAGAAAGCCGAAAAGCCGAAGAAGAAGCCCGGCAAGAAGAAAGGCTGAGAGCATGGATTTCGGGCTGTCGGAGGAACAGAGGCTCATCGTCGAGACGACGCGTGCGTTCGTCGAGAACGAGCTTTACCCGCATGAGCGCGAGGTCGAGCGCACCGGCGTGCTGCGCCGCGACCTGATCGAGGAGATCAAGGTCAAGGCGATCGAAGCTGGGCTCTATGCCGCCAACATGCCGGCCGATGTCGGCGGTGCTGGCCTCGATACGGTGACTTGGCTGCTCTACGAAAAGGAGCTTGGCCGCGCCAATTACGCGCTGCACTGGACTTGCGTGGCGCGGCCCTCCAACATCCTCCTGGCCGGCACGCCGGAGCAGCGCGAGAAATATCTGTTCCCCTGCATCCGCGGCGAGAAATGGGACTGCCTGGCGATGACCGAGCCGGGCGCAGGCTCCGATTTGCGCGGCATGAAGGCGACCGCCGTACAGGACGGCGACGACTGGGTGCTGAACGGCACCAAGCATTTTATCTCCCACGCCGACCTCGCCGACTTTGCCATCGTTTTCATGGCCTCAGGCGAAGAGGATTCGCCGCGCGGCAGGCGCAAGAAGATCACCGCATTCTTCGTCGACAAAGGGACGAAGGGCTTCACCGTCCGCGATGGCTACCGCAACGTCTCGCATCGCGGCTACACCAACGCCATCCTCGAATTCGACGATTGCCGGCTTCCCGCCGCCCAAGTGTTGGGCGAAGTCCACAAGGGGTTCGACGTCGCCAATTCATGGCTCGGCGCCACCCGGCTGCAGGTCGGCGCCACCTGCCTCGGCCGCGCCGAGCGGGCGCTTGGCCATGCCATCGAGTATGCCGCGCAGCGCCAGCAGTTCGGCCAGCAGATCGGCAAGTTCCAGGGCGTGTCGTTCAAGCTTGCCGACATGGCGACCGAATTGAAGGCCGCCGACCTGATGGTGTTCGAAGCCGGCTGGAAGTACGATCAGGGCACTGTCACCGATCAGGACATGGCCATGGCCAAGCTGAAGGCCACCGAGATGCTTGCATACGTTGCCGATGAGGCGATCCAGATTCATGGCGGCATGGGACTGATGGACGATTTGCCACTGGAGCGCATCTGGCGCGACGCGCGCGTCGAGCGCATCTGGGAAGGCACGTCAGAGATCCAGCGCCACATTATTTCAAGGGCGCTGCTGCGTCCGTTCGGGGCATAACATATGCATAAACTTGAGCGTCTCCTGCGGCCGAAATCGATCGCCGTCTTCGGCGGTGCGCAGGCCGCGGCCGTCGTCGCGCAATCGATCAAGATGGGCTTTGCCGGCGAGATCTGGCCGGTGCATCCGACCAAGGACGAGGTCGCCGGTCGCAAGGCCTATCGTTCGGTGGCTGACCTGCCGGGCGCGCCCGATGCTGCCTTTGTCGGCGTCAACCGGCATTTGACCATCGAGGTGATCAAGGCGCTGGCCGAGCGCGGCGCCGGCGGCGCCGTCTGCTTTGCCGCCGGCTTCCTCGAAACCGAGGCCTATGACGATGATGGCGAGCGGCTGCAGGCCGAGCTGGTCGCCGCAGCCGGCTTGATGCCGATCATCGGGCCGAATTGCTACGGCCTGATCAATTATGCCGACGGCGCGCTGCTGTGGCCCGACCAGCATGGCGGCATAAGATTGGCCGAGGGCGGCAAGGGCGTCGCCATCATCACCCAGTCCTCCAACATCGCCATCAACATGACCATGCAGAGGCGCGGCCTGCCGATCGCCTTCCTGATGACCGCCGGCAACCAGGCGCAGACCGGTCTGTCCGAAATGGCGCTCGGCCTGATCGAGGACGAGCGGGTCACGTCGCTCGGCCTGCATATCGAGGCCTTCGATTCGGTAGCCGGCTTCGAGAGGCTGGCGGCACGGGCGCGCGAGCTGAAAAAGCCGATCATCGCCATGAAGGTCGGCCGTTCCGAACAGGCCAGGCAGGCGACCGTCTCGCACACCGCCTCGCTGGCCGGCTCGGACGCGGCCTCGGGTGCGTTCCTGCGGCGGCTCGGCATTGCGCGTGTCGATTCGATCCCCGCCTTTATCGAGGCGCTGAAGCTGCTGCACATCACCGGACCTTTGCCCGGCTACAGGCTGTCGTCGATGAGCTGCTCCGGCGGCGAGGCCTCCGTCATGGCCGACAGCGCCGAAGGGCGCTGGGTCAATTTCCCTGTGCTGACCGACAGCCACCGCGCCCATGTCAAATCGACGCTCGGGCCGCTGGTCGCGGTCGCCAATCCCTTGGACTATCACACCTTCATCTGGAACAACGAGCCGGCGATGACCGCCACCTTCACCGCCATGGTGTCGGGCGGCTTCGACCTCAACATGCTGGTGCTGGATTTTCCGCGACCTGATCGTTGTTCGGTCACCGATTGGTGGGCGACGTTGCGCGCCTTCGAATCGGCGCTGAAGACCAACAAGGCGCATGGCGCGATCGTCTCGTCGCTGCCGGAAAACCTGCCGGAGGAGTACACCGCCGAACTGATGGCGCGCGGCATGGTGCCGTTGTTCGGCATTTCGGAAGCCATGGATGCCGCCGGGGCGGCGGCCTTCATCGGCTGGGCTTGGGCCGAACCGCAGGCGCAGCCGATCGACACTTCTGCTGCCGGTGCGCCTGGTGGCGACCATGTCACGCCCGACGAGGCCGAAGCAAAATCGCGGCTGATCAAGGCCGGCCTGCCGGTGCCGAAAGGCGAACGGGCCGCCAATGCGGTCGAGGCGGTGATTTCGTCGATGGCGCTCGGCTTTCCCGTCGCACTGAAGGCGCTCGGCGTCAGCCACAAATCCGAAGTTGGCGCCGTCAGGCTCAACCTCAGGGATGCCGAATCCGTCAGCACCGCGGCGCATGACCTCTTGCCGCTCGGCACCGGGCTCTATGTCGAGCGCATGGTGCGCGACGGTGTCGCGGAACTGATCGTCGGCTTCACCCGCGACCCGATGTTCGGCGCGGTGATGACCTTGGGCACCGGCGGCGTGCTGGTCGAACTGTTGCGCGACAGCGTCACGCTGATGCTGCCGGCGACGCGCGACGATATCGAGGCGGCGCTGCGCGGCCTGAAACTGTTCCCGCTGCTCGAGGGCTATCGCGGCCGGCCAAAAGCCGATGTCGCGGCTGCCATCGATGCCATTTCGGGCATTGCCGCCTTCGTGCAGCAGAATGCCGGTGAGATCGAGGAACTCGACATCAACCCGCTGATCGTCTGCAGCGAAGGCAAGGGCGCCTGGATCGCCGACGCACTGCTGGTGCTGGGAGAGAACAAGAATGTCTGACGTCATTTCGACCCGCCGCGAGGGCACCATCCTCGAGGTCACCCTCGACCGGCCCAAAGCCAACGCCATCGACCTGAAGACCTCTCGGCTGATGGGCGAGACCTTCAAGGCATTCCGAGACGATCCGGAATTGCGCGTCGCCATCGTCAAGACCGCCGGCGACAAGTTCTTCTGTGCCGGCTGGGACCTCAAAGCCGCTGCCGGCGGCGATGCCGTCGATGGCGACTATGGCGTCGGCGGCTTTGCCGGGCTGCAAGAATTGCGCGACCTCAACAAGCCGGTGATCGCTTGCGTCAACGGCATGGCGGTCGGCGGCGGCTTCGAGCTGGCGCTGTCCTGCGACCTCATCTATGCCTCCGATCATTCCTCCTTCGCGCTCCCCGAAATCCGCGCCGGCACGCTGGCCGACGCGGCAACGATCAAACTGCCGAAGCGCATCCCCTACCATGTCGCCATGGACCTTCTGCTGACCGGCCGCTGGATGGATGTGGCCGAGGCGCATCGCTGGGGCCTGGTCAACGAAGTGCTGCCCAAGGAGAAGCTCGAGGACCGTGTCTGGGAGATCGCCCGGCTGCTCGCAGGCGGCCCGCCGCTGGTCTTTGCAGCGATCAAGGAGACCGCGCGTGTGGCCGAGGCGCTGACCTTCCAGGATGCAATGAACAAGGTGACGCGGCGCCAGCTGCCGACGGTCGATGCCCTCTACGGCTCCGAAGACGGCATGGAGGGTTTTCGCGCTTTTGCGGAGAAGCGTGAGCCGGTGTGGAAGGGGAAATGAGGATTGTTGCCGAAATGACAGCGCTCACCCCCCTCTGTCCTGCCGGACATCTCCCCCTCAAGGGGGGAGATTGGCAGCTTCGATCTCTGCGCTCTTCTTGCGACGCAGAAGGTTGGCGAAAGCCTTCGCAACATCCGATCTCCCCCCTTGAGGGGGAGATGTCCGGTAGGACAGAGGGGGGCGCCCTGGCTCAGCCTTGGGCGCCTTTCCAGCACCCATGACCGATTACAAAACCCTCATCGACGCCGAGACCTGGGCGTTCATAGAGCGGACCAATTCCTACTATCCGCCCGACACGATCGACTACACGATCGCGCAGCAGCGCGGGATCTATGACCGCATGTGCCGCGAATTCTTTGCCGGCTATCCCGAAGGCGTGGCGGTCGAAACCTCAGCCATTGCGACGCCCACGCACGACATCCCGATCCGCACCTACCGAAGCACACACAAAGCTGCGGTGACGGTGCTCTATGTCCATGGCGGCGGCTTCATCCTCGGTGGGCTGGACAGCCACGACGATGTCTGCGCCGAGCTCTGTGCCCGCACCGGCTATGAGGTGGTCTCGGTCGATTATCGGCTGGCGCCGGAGCATCTGCATCCGGCGGCCTTCGACGATGCGATGAGCGCCTTCGAATGGGCCGCCGCCAATCGCGATCATCCTATCGTGCTGTGCGGCGACAGCGCCGGCGGCAATCTCTGCGCCGCCGTCAGTCACGCCACGCGTGACCGTTCGAAAAGGCCGGTTGGCCAGGTGCTGATCTATCCCGGCCTCGGCGGAGACCGCGCGAAAGGCTCCTATGTCAAGCACGCCGAAGCGCCGATGCTGACCATCCGCGATCTCGAATTCTACAAGCACATCCGCACCAGCGGCGTGGATAGGACCGGGGACATCACGCTGTCGCCGCTCGCCGACACCGACTTCTCCAACCTGCCGCCGACAGTACTGATCACCGCCGAGTGCGACCCGCTGTCGTCGGATGGCGAGAGCTATCACGACCTGGTCGTGGCGGCGGGCGGACGCGCAACCTGGTTCGAGGAAACGGGGCTGGTGCATGGTTATCTCCGAGGCCGGCACACGGTCGGCCGCGCCCGCGCAAGCTTCACCCGGATCGTCGATGCGGTGACCGCGCTTGGACAGGGCGATTGGCGCTGGTGATCGCGGCTGGACTCTGAGGACCGACCGGCCCCGGCTCATCCCACCGAAGCGGTCGCCGCACGGCCGGCGCTGCGGCCGGAAAAGATGCAGCCGCCGAGGAAGGTGCCCTCAAGCGCCGCATAACCATGCACACCGCCGCCGCCAAAACCGGCGGCTTCGCCGACGGCGTAGAGTCCCGCAACCGGCTGGCCATCGGCACGCAGCACGCGGCTGTCGAGATCGGTCTGCAGGCCGCCCAGCGTCTTGCGCGTCAGGATGTTGAGGCGCACCGCTATCAGCGGGCCGTTTGCCGGATCGAGCATCTTGTGCGGCTTGGCCGTGCGGATCAGCCGGTCGCCGAGATAGGCGCGCGCCCCGCGCAGAGCGGTGATTTGCATGTCCTTGGAGAACGGGTTGTCGAGCTGCCGGTCGCGGGCGCGGATTTCGCGCTCGACTTGGGCTACCTCAAGAAGCGGCTCGCCGCCGGCAAGCGCGTTCATGCGCGCGACCAGCGTCGGCAAGTCGGCCTCGACGATGAAATCCTCGCCCTTCTCCATGAACGCCTTGACCGGGCTCGGAATGCCCGATGTGGCGCGACCGAGCACCTGGCGCCAACTCTTGCCGGTCAGGTCCGGGTTCTGTTCGGAGCCCGACAGCGCGAACTCCTTCTGGATGATCTTCTTGGTCAGGATGAACCAGGAATAGTCGAAGCCGGTGCTCATGATGTGGCTGAGTGTGCCCAGCGTATCGAAACCGGGATAGAGCGGCACCGGCAGGCGCTTGCCGCGCGCATCGAGCCACAGCGATGACGGGCCGGGCAGGATGCGGATCGCATGATCGGTCCAGACCGGCGCCCAATTCTTGATGCCCTCGACATAGTGCCACATGCGGTCGCGGTTGATGATCGAACCGCCGGCCCGTTCCGTGATCGCCAGCATGCGGCCGTCGACATGATCGGGCACGCCGGTGATCATGCGCTTCGGTGCCGCGCCCAGCCGCTGCGGCCAGTTTTCCCGCACAAGCTGATGGTTGGCGCCGATGCCGCCGGAGGCGACGATCACCGCTTGCGCGTGAAGCTCGAAATCGCCTGATATTTCGCGCGAACTCTTGTGGCCGCGCTCGACAGCGCTGGGCTGCAGGATGTCGCCACGCACACCGGTCACAACAGCACCCGTCCGCGTCAGTTCATTGACGCGGTGGCGGAATTTGAAACTGATCAATCCGCGCTTTTGGGCCTCGCGCACGCGCTGGGCGAACGGTTCGAGCACACCGGGGCCGGTGCCCCAGGTAATGTGAAAGCGCGGCACCGAATTGCCATGGCCGATGGCATTGCCGCCGCCCCGCTCGGCCCAGCCGACCACAGGAAAGAATTTCAGGCCGCGCTGCATCAGCCAGGAGCGTTTCTCGCCGGCGGCGAAGCCGACATAGGCTTCCGCCCATTTGCGCGGCCAGAAATCCTCCGGCCGATCGAAAGCCGCGGTGCCCAACCAGTCTTCCAACGCCAAGTCATGCGAATCGCGGATGCGCATGCGCCGCTGCTCGGGCGAATCGACGAGAAAAAGGCCGCCGAACGACCAGAATGCCTGGCCGCCCAGCGACTGCTCGGGCTCCTGGTCGACGATGATGATTTTCTTGCCGGCCTCGGCAAGCTCGGCGGCGGCAACCAGCCCTGCAAGGCCGGCGCCGACAATGATCACGTCCGCATCGTCAGCCATCTTTCCTCCCAGAATTAGCCGGCTACTTCAATTGCAAGGGGTCAGACGGTCTCCCAGCCTTCTTTGCCGCCGGCGCGGAAGATGGCATCGATGACTTTCTGGTTGAGCACGGATTCCTCCAGCGTGAAGACGCGCTCCTTGCCGCCCTGTGCTGCACGCGCGAAGGTCTCGACCTCCAGCCGGTATTGCTGCGTGCCGGGAAAGCGGAACACCTGCGCCTCGGTGTGGTTCTGGTTGTGCAGTTCGACGCGGTGGTGGTCGTAGAGCCCGGCATTGAAGGGCGAGAACAACTCGATGAAACCCTTCTCGCCGTGGAACACCATCACCTGGCGCGCCGCCATCTGCGTCGACAGATAGAAGGACAGCTCGAAGTCGCCGAAATCGGCGCGGATCGAGGAGTAGATGTCGGTGCCGAATGTCTTGTCGCGCTCGATCGTCGCCTGCACGCGCAGCGGCTCCTTGCCGGTCGAAAAGCGCGTCGACACGGTCGGGTAGACGCCGATATCGGGCAGCGCGCCGCCGCCGAGGTCGAGCTGGTTGCGCATGTTGCTGGGGTCGACATTGTAGTAGGAGAAGGCACCCTGCACATGGCGCAGCCGGCCGATGGCGCCGCTGGCGATGAGGTCGCGTACTTTGATCCATTGCGGGTGGTAGATGACCATGAAGGCCTCGCAGACCAGCACCTTTTTCTGGTCGCGCAGCTTGATCAGCGGCAGGATCTCCTTGGCGTCGAGCGCCAGCGGCTTTTCGACCAGCACGTGCTTGCCGGCTTCGATGGCCTTGGCCGCCCATTCGACATGCTGCGAGGTCGGCAACGGGATGTAGACGCCATCGACCTCGTCGGAGGCAAGCAGTTCCTCATAGGAGCCGAAGGCATGGCGCGCGCCGAAGCGCTCGGCCAGCGCCTTGGCCTTCGACAGGTCACGGCTGGCGATCGCCGACAGCACGCCGTTCTCCGCCTCGACCATCGCCGGCAACAAATGCTCGCGGCCGATCTTGGCCGTCGACAACACACCCCATCGGAACATCAGGCTTCTCCATCACAATTACAGGCAACGAGGTTTGCCCGAAATCGCCGGAAAAGCCAATGACGAGGGTCAGCCCCTTTTGCCGGTCAGCGTCATGTCGAAGTCGACGATGTTGGAATAGATTGGCGTGCCGACATCCATGCCGTAGCGCGACCTCAGCACCTTGCCGGTGACATGGAATTTGATCGTCCCGGCCTTGAGACCGCCAAGCTCGGCCGTGAACTTTTCCGGAAACGTCTTGCCGCGCGCCGTCAGCCGGCCGCTGACGAGGGCCGTGGTGTCGCTGGTTCGGGTCACGCTGGTAGAGCGGAACTGGATCTCCGGGTTGTTGGCGGCATCAAACACCGCGTCGGAGCGCAGGAAGGCATCGATACGGCTCTGGCCGGTGCCAACGCTTTCGGGAAAGATGGTGAAATTGACCTGCGAGTGCCCGACATCGCTGTTGTCGATGCGGATCGAGCCCTTGAAGCGGGCGAAGGCGCCATTCAGGCCGCCGCCGCCGACCTTGCCGATGGAGAAGCGGATGCTGGAGTTGGCCGGGCTGATCGAATAGCTGCCGGCGGCGTCACCAAGCGCGACGGCCGCTGAAACAGGCATGGCGAGGCAAGCGGCGACCGCCGCAAATCCGAGGATGCGCGTGTACATGGGGATGTTCCTTGTTGGAGGCAGCGCATTTCTCGCGCCCTCACTCCATGAACGAATGAACCGCTCGCTCTATTCCGGATCTGACGAAGGCGTGATCATGCGCATGAGCACGCCATCCCTGAGCTGGAAATGATGCCGCAGTGCCGCCGCAACGTGGAGAGCCACAAGCGCCATGCCGGCATAGGCAAGATACCAATGCGCCGCCGCCCAGAAGCTTTCGGCACCATCCGATTCGGCCAGCGGCAGGTTCGGCATGACGAACAGGTTGAACGGCAGGCTGGGTATCTCCAGCATCGAGACCGACACGAGCGCCCAGCCGGACAAGGGCAAGGCAAGCTGGAACGCGTAGAGCGCAAAATGGGCCAACGGTGCCGCCCGACGTTCCAAAGTCCCGACCGAGCGCGGCAGCGCCGGCGTTGTATTGCCGCAGCGCCAGACGATGCGCAGGATGATCAGGCCGAGCAGCAGGAAGCCGAAGGATTTGTGCAGCTGGATCAGTTCGAAGGCGGTGCGCTGGCTGGTCACCCGCACCATGACGAAGCCGAGTCCGAACTGGCCGATGAAGATCAGCGCAATCAGCCAGTGAAGAATGATCGCGCCCCAGCCATAGCGGGTGGTGCTGTTGGTGATCGATGTTTGCATCGTTGGTGAACGACCGCGATGCCGGTTTTCTTCCACCAGGGGGAGGGGCGAGCCGGCTCTATCCACTCACCTTGAAGAAATCGACAAACGCCCTGAGCGCTGGCCGCATCTGACGGCGGCTCGGATAATAGACAAAGAAGCCGTCGAAGGGCGGGCACCAGTCCTCCAGCACGCGGATCAGCCTGCCGTCGGCGAGCGGGGCGCGGACATAGTCCTCAAAGACGAAGGCGAGCCCGGCGCCGTCGACCGCCGCCTGGGCGATCAGATGGTCCTCGTCGAGGATCAGCGGTCCCTCCACCGCCATCTCGATCGTCTCGCGGCCTTTCTCGAACTCCCAGCGGTAGAGGATGCCGCTGGAGAAGCGGAAGCGGATGCAGCGGTGGCCGGCCAGGTCGCGCGGGTGGCGCGGCTTGGGGTTGACCTCGAAATAGACCGGGGCGCCGACCACCGCGCCGCGAAGGTCCGGCCCGATGCGCACCGCGATCATGTCGCGCTGCAGGCTCTCGCCAAGCCGGACGCCAGCATCGAAGCCGCCTTCCACCACGTCGGTGAAGCGGTCCTCGATGACGATCTCCAGCACGATGTCGGGATAGGCCGACGCAAAGGCGCCCAGCCGTGGCGTCAGCGCCAAATGCGCTGCCGTGCGCGGCACGGTCAGGCGCAGATTGCCGGCCGGCCGGTCGCGCGTCTCGATTGCCGTCTCCAGCGCCAGGTCGATCTCCGACAGCGCCGGCCGCAACCGCTCCAGCAACTGCGCACCTTCTTCGGTCGGCGCGACGCTGCGTGTGCTGCGCGCCAGCAGCCGAACGCCAAGCCGCGCCTCCAGGCTGGATACCGCGTGGCTGACAGCCGAAGGCGCGATGGCCAATTCCCTGGCGGCGCCCCGAAAGCTGCCGCATTGAGCGACAGTTGCCAGCACGGCCAATTGGGAAAGATGCGCGCGATTCATTGATCTATCTTTTAGTACAGCCCGTGCGGATGGAAGCCGATTATCGAACACAAGGCAAGGCGCTATTTCTCCCACATCGCAACAAGGAGACGCGTTATGCAAACCCGCAAGCTAGGAACTGAATTGAACGTCTACCCCGTCGGCCTCGGCTGCATGGGCATGAGCTTCGCCTATGGCGGCCAAGCGGAAGCCGATGCGATCGCCACGCTGCATCGCGCCGTCGATATCGGCGTCAACTTCTTCGACACGGCGGAGGTCTATGGCCCCTTCGAGAACGAGATCCTGCTCGGCAAGGCGCTGAAGCCGGTGCGCGACAAGGTGACGATCGCGACAAAATTCGGCTTCCGGATTCTGGAGGAAGGTACAGGCCTCGACCGCATGGCTGGCGTCGACAGCCGCCCCGAGCACGTCAAAGCGGTCGCCGAGGCCTCGCTGAAGCGGCTGGGCACCGATGTGATCGACCTCTACTACCAGCACCGTGTCGACCCCAACGTGCCGATCGAGGATACGGTCGGCGCCATGGCCGAACTGGTGCGCGAGGGCAAGGTGCGCGCGCTTGGCCTGTCCGAGGCGAGTGCCGCGACCATTCGCCGGGCCCATGCCGTGCATCCGATATCGGCCGTGCAGAGCGAATATTCGCTGTGGAGCCGCGACCCGGAAGACGAGGTGTTCGCCGTCTGCCGCGAGCTCGGCATCGGCTTCGTTCCCTATAGCCCGCTCGGCCGTGGGCTGCTGACCGGCACGATCGCCGAGCCCGAGGCCTTGAGCGACGGCGACTGGCGCCGGACCTTGCCGCGCTTCCAGGCCGAGGCGATGGAAGCCAACGCCGCTGTCATCGCCACCTTGGAAAAGCTGGCTGTTAAAAAGGGCGTGACCTCGGCACAGCTGGCGCTGGCCTGGGTGCTGCACCAGGGCGATTTCATCGTACCGATCCCCGGCGCGCGCAAGATACGCCATCTGGAGCAGAACACGGCGGCGGCGGACATCGCGCTAAGCGCGGCCGAGGTGCAGGCTATTGGTGACGCGCTGTCGCCCAACAAGGTTATGGGCAAGCGCTATACTGAGGAGTTGCTGGCGCTGGTGAATGGGTAAAAACTGCGAGTAAGCGAAAGGGGCGCCGGGCGCCCCTTTTTCGTACGCAGCGCGGTGCAAAAGGTGGGAGACGCTGGCGTGAAGCGCCCCCCTCTGCCCTGCCGACATTTCCTACCAAGGCACGACAGTGATCTCCGGCCAATACTCCTGGGCGCGTCTGCCCTTCGCCTCATGCGTCTTCTGACTGTCCATCACCCGGTTCGGTGTGATGCGGAACGAAAAAACATCATCCAGCCCGAACGGCGCCACCAACACCAGCTGCCCGTCAGCATCGTATCGAACCCCGACGGCGTGCGTCTTCGACGCGAAATAGCAGACGGGATCGCTGGCGTTCGAATAGCGCGGGCACGGCCGCCCGAACTTCTGCGGATACCAAAGATGCACCCGCGCCTGATTGCGCACCTCGACCGGCAGCGGCAGTCCTTCGAAATGCTTCTCCGCGCGGCGAATAACGGCGTCCTCGGCCTCGTAGGAGAGGTCGCTGTCATCGAAGTAGAACAGGTCGACATCCCTGATGCCATACCCCGAAGGCTTGCCGGTCAGATGGTTCCAGACACTGTTGTAGAGCGCGCCGGAAACCACCAGCCAGTCCGGCAGGTCGAGCGTGCGAGCCCGCGCCAGCGCGTCGCGTAACAGCGGGTCGGCAAGCACGATGGCGAGAAACGCCGCGCGCTGCTCTTCAAGAGGAAGGCCCGAATAGCAGAGAGGATCCATCGCCCTTTGGAGAGCGATTCGGCAAGTATCCGCAATGCTTCGCCCATAGCGCCACCAAAGATGTGGCCAGATTGCAACGTGACCGGACCATGATGCTCGGCCTGGCCCTAAAACAGCCCCACCCTCGTCATCTGACGACTATGCGCGTCTGCCCATCTGCCGGCATGGACGATTGCTATTGGAATTTTCCACACCGGCTGGGGTAGCCTGGGCATGCAGATATCGTCGGTTTGGCCAGCAGCATCGTCGAGAGGACCGATCGACAGGGCAAAATTGACTGCGAAGTGGTTCTGGATTGCCGCGACCTTCTGCGTTCTGATCGCAGCCTCGCTCAATGCAAGTGCTGCGGCGGAGCCGATCGTGATTTCCCCGGCCACGCTGCCGGATGGGAGAGTTGGTGAGCACTATGATCGGACGCTGATGGCTTCAGGCGGAGCTGGCGGGCCATACACGTTCGCGCTCACTTCGGGGGTCACGCCGGTCTCCTTCAGCAGCGGCGGCGTCCTCTCCGGGGCAGTGATAGCCGCCCCCGGCACCTATAATTTCAGAGTCCTGGCGACAGATCAGGTCGGCAACACCGGCACACGCGACTACACGATTGTGATCGCGGACAACCCGGTCTTGATTTCGCCTGCTGCGTTGCCCGGCGGGCAGATTGGCCAGCCGTATAACCAGGCGCTGACGGCTTCGGGTGGCGCTGGCGGTCCCTACACGTTCTCGATCGTTTCGGGCTCCATGCCCGTCGCCTTCAGCAGTGCCGGCGTCCTCTCAGGGCCAGTGATAGCCGCCCCCGGCGTCTACAGTTTCAGGGTCCGGGCGACAGACCATGTCGGCAACAGCGGCGAACACGACTACACCATCGTGATCGCGGACAACCCGGTCGTCATTTCACCAGCTGCCTTGCCCGGCGCGCAGATTGGCCAGCCCTATAGCCAGGCGCTGACGGCTTCGGGTGGTGCTGGCGGCCCCTTTACGTTCTCGATCGTTTCGGGCTCCATGCCCGTCGCCTTCAGCGGTGCCGGCGTCCTCTCCGGGCCGGTCATAGCGGCCCCCGGGGTCTACAGTTTCAGGATTCGGGCGACGGACCATGTCGGCAACAACGGCGAACGCGACTACACGCTTGCGATCACCACTGGCCCGCCCATCGTAATTTCACCGGCAGCTTTGCCCAATGGCCAGGTTGGGCAGCCCTATAGCCAGATGCTGACCGCAACCGGTGGTGTGGGCGCGCCTTACACGTTTCAGCGGATCATCGGAAATCTGCCCGAAGGCGTTTCGCTCGCAACCGATGGCACACTCGGCGGCACGCCGACCGAGAGCGGATCATTTGCCTTTGCCGTCGATGTGTTCGACACCTCCGAGAACAGGGCAAGGCGCGAGTATACGCTGGACATCGCTGCGGCGCCCCGACCGACGGCGCCGTCACTGACCATGACGATCGTTGCCGGCATGTCAGCTTCGCTGCCGTTGACGCCGGGTGCTACCGGCGAACCATTCAGCGCCGCGGCGATCATGTCCAGCGCCCCCGCCGAGGGCGGCACGGCGACGCTGTCCGGCGCGCCCAACTACCTACTGACCTTCGCGTCCTCGCCGGTGTTTTCAGGCACCGTCATCGTAACATACACACTGACCGGCCCGGGCGGCGTTTCCGATCCGGCCACGGTGACCATCACCGTCACCACGCGGCCGGACCCATCCGACGATCCGGAGGTCGCCGGGCTGCTCAATGCCCAGGCGCAAGCGGTGCAGCAATTCGCCGCCGGGCAGACAGGCAATATCAACCATCGCATGGGCGCTTTGCGAAGCGAGGCGTGCCGCAAGGCCTTTGCGAATGGGCTCGAACTGTCTGGCCAAGGCGCCGATGGCAATGCCGCCAGCGTCGACTTTCCAGACGGATCCGATTGTGGGGGCGACGCGGCAAAGCTGGGCTTCGGCTTGTGGGCCGGCGGCCACATCGATCTCGGCCATAGTTCGCCTGACGATAGCGCGGAGCGGGACTCCGTTTCGATCAACATGACCACCGGCATCGACTACCGTTTCAACGACCGTTTCGTCGCCGGTCTGGCCGTCGGCTACTCCAGCGACGACAGCGACATTGGCGGCAATGGCACCGAGAGTTCCGGCGAGGCCTACAGCGCGACGCTCTATGCAAGCTATCGCCCGGCCGAAAACCTGTTTCTCGATGCCCTGGCCGGCTACGGTTCGTTCAGCTTCGATTCGAAGCGCTTCGTGACAAGTGTTGGCGGCTTTGCCGACGGTCAGCGTGACGGCGACCAGATTTTCGGCTCGCTGACTGCCGGTTTCGATCATCGCGTCGGCGGGCTGCGACTCACTCCGTTCGCCAGGTTGACGGCATCCTCTTCGAGCCTCGACGCGTTTACCGAAACCGGAGCAGGCATCTATTCGCTGAGCTTCGGCAAGCAGAGCGTCGACAGCTTCGGCGGCACGCTTGGCCTTGCCGGCGGCTATGACATGCCGGTGGCCCTCGGCGTCTTCACACCACGCTTCCGGTTTGAATACACTCACGAATTCTCCGGCTCGAGCGGCGTCGATATCCGCTACGCGGATAGTCCGGATGGCCTTGTCTATGGCTTCCAGACGCAGCCTTTGGCGAGTGACCAGGTGAGGATCGGCCTGGGCGCCGATCTGCTGCTGCACCAAGGGTTATCCATCGGGCTCGATTATCGCGGCACAATCGGCTTTCAAGACAGCTACAGCCATGCCTTTGGCCTGAGGGTCGGCGGCGGGTTCTGACCATTGCGGCAACGGCTGCTCATCCGTCCCGTGGACGGATGAGCAGCCCCATCGCTAACAGTTCAGTCGCCTTGGGCGCTACGTCCTCAGAACGCCACCGGCCTGCTTACCGACATTCTCGACGATACGCTTGGCCAGTGCCTCGAAATCCTCGTCGGTCAGTGTCTTTTCAACCGGCTGGATCGACACTTCGATGGCGATCGATTTCTTGCCCTCGCCCAGCGAAGCGCCTTCGAAGATGTCGAAGACCGAGACGGCGGTGATGAGCTTCTTGTCGGCGGCGAGCGCCGCGCGCACCAGCGTGCCGGCCTCGACCGTTTTGTCGACGACGAAAGCAAAGTCGCGCTTGACCGCCTGGAAG
>NZ_RZTC01000027.1:26528-64656 GCF_004023165.1 Mesorhizobium sp. M7A.F.Ca.MR.176.00.0.0
CCTGGAAGGGGGACAGTTCCAGTTTCGGCTTGGTTTTCGTCGGCTTGGCCTTCGGTTCGGGCACGGCATCGACGAAGACTTCGAAGCCGCACAGTGGCCCCGAAACATCAAGGCCTTCCAGCGTCTTCGGGTGGAATTCGCCGAAGGTGCCGAGCACGGTTTTCGGACCGAGCTTGATCGTGCCGGAACGGCCGGGATGATACCAGGCCGGGCCGCCGGCCTCGATCTGCAGCCGGTCGACAGGCGCACCGCAGGCTTCCAGTGCGGCGATCGCGTCGGCCTTGGCGTCGAACACGCCGACCGCACCCGAATTGCCGGCCCAGTTGCGGCCTGAGCCGTCGAGCTTGGCGGTGCCGCGGCGCACGCCGGCGGCCACGCGCCGCTGCTGGTCGGCGCCGTCGCCCTCATAGGTGCCCGAGACTTCGAACAGCGCCACGTCGCCGATGCCCTTGTCGGCATTGCGCTGGGCAGCATCAATCAGGCCCGGCAGCAGCGACGGCCGCATGTCGGACATGTCGGCGGCGATCGGGTTGGCGAGCTTCAGCGCGGTCTGGCCACCGCCGAACAGTTCGGCATGCTTGGCCGGGATGAACGACCAGGTGACGGCCTCCATCATGCCGCGCACGGCGAGCGCTCGCTTGGCGGTGCGGGTACGGACCTGCAGCGTGGTGAGGATCCTGGCGTTGACCGCGTCATGCGCGCCGAGCGGCTGCGGTGCGATGTTGTCGACGCCGTGGATGCGCATGACCTCCTCGACCAGGTCTGCCTTGCCGTCGACGTCAGGGCGCCAGGACGGCACGGCGACATTGACCACATCGCCCGATCCCTCCGGCTTGAAGCCGAGGCGCGACAGGATGTCGAGGCTTTCCGCCCTGGGAACCTCGATGCCGGTCAGCCTCTTCACTTCCGAAAGCGGGAAGGAAACGATCTTCGACTTGTGGCCGGCATAACCGACGACTTCCATTTCGGTCGGCGTGCCGCCGCAGAAATCGAGCACCAGTTTCGTTGCCAGCTCGACGCCGGGAACCATGAATTCGGGGTCCACCCCGCGCTCGAAACGGTAACGCGCGTCGGTGATGATGCCGAGCGTGCGGCCGGTGCGCGCCGTGGTGATCGGGTCCCAAAGGGCGGATTCGATCAGCACATCTGATGTGTTCTCGTCGCAGCCCGAATGCTCGCCGCCCATGATGCCGGCGATGGACTCGACGCCGTTGTCATCTGCGATGACGCACATTTCCGGCGTCAGCGTGTATTCGCGGCCGTCGAGCGCCTGCACCTTTTCGCCATCGCGCGCGCGGCGCACGACGAGATTGCCGGCAACCTTGCTGGCGTCGAACACATGCAGCGGGCGGCCACGGTCGAAGGTGACGTAATTGGTGATGTCGACCAGCGCACTGATCGGTCTCAGCCCAATGGCGATCAGCCGCTGCTGCAGCCATTTTGGCGACGGCCCATTCTTGACGCCCTTGACTAGGTTGAGTGCGAAGCCGGGGCAAAGCTCCGGCGCTTCGATCGTTACCTTGACCGGACACATGCCGTTGCCGACATGCGGCATGATGGCGCCGCCGACGAGGCGGCCAAGCCCGCTCGCCGCCAGATCCCTGGCGATGCCGTAGACGCTGGTCGCATCCGGCCGGTTCGGCGTCAAATTGATCTCGATGACCGGATCGTCGATGTGCGCATAGGCAGCGAAGCTGGTGCCGACCGGCGCATCCTCAGGCAGGTCGATGATGCCGTTGTGCTCGTCGGACAGTTCCAGCTCGCGCTCGGAACACATCATGCCATGGCTTTCGACCCCCCTGATCTTGCCGACCGCCAGCGTCACGTCGATGCCGGGCACATAGGTGCCGGGCGCGGCAAAGGCGCCGATCAGGCCGGCGCGGGCGTTTGGCGCGCCGCAGACGACCTGCACGGGTGGCTTGCCGTTGCCCGTATCGACGGTCAGCACGCGCAGCCGGTCGGCATCGGGGTGCTGCACCGCCGTCAACACCCTGGCTATGACGAAGGGTTTCAGGCTCGACTTGTCGTCGACATGCTCGACTTCGAGGCCGATCGAGGTCAGTCGCTCGACGATCTCGTCAAGCGTGGCGTCGGTCTCTAGGTGGTCCTTGAGCCAGGAGAGGGTGAATTTCATGGGACTGTTCCGTCTGGTCTTTTGACGCTTGTTTTCAGATGTCTCGGCAGGTCGTCGGATATATGCAGGAAGGCAAGCTGTTCGCTGACATAGGCATGCTGCGTCGGCTCAAAATCGGCCGGCGCATCCATGGCGCCGAGCATGAAGTAGATGTCGTCCTCCAGCCGCTCGTCGACATAGGCGATGGGTGAGCCGCAGGTGCCGCAGAAGGAGCGCGTCACCGGGCCGTTCTCATACATCTTCAGCGCCTTGCCGGTGGACGCGACCTGATCGACCAGGAAGCCGACAAAGGCCGACATCGGCGCGCCGCTGGCCCGCCGGCAATCGCCGCAATGGCAATAGCTGACGTGATGCGGTTCGACTGATGCCTCGAACCGCACGGCGCCGCAGCGGCAGCCGCCGGCATAGGGCGCTGTCATGCGCTCAGGCCTCCGAACAGCGTCGGCATGTCGAGCGGCCTGAACCCGTAATGCGACAGCCAGCGCACGTCGGCATCGAAGAAGGCGCGCAGGTCCGGCATGCCGTATTTCAGCATGGCGATACGGTCTATGCCCATCCCCCAGGCAAAGCCCTGATATTCGTCCGGATCGAGCCCGCCATGGCGCAGCACGTTGGGGTGCACCATGCCGCAGCCGAGGATCTCCATCCAGTCGGAGCCTTCGCCGAAGCGCACTTCGCCGGGCCTGGAGCGGTCACACTGGATATCGACCTCGAGGCTCGGTTCGGTGAACGGGAAGAAGGACGGCCGGAAGCGCATCTTGACCTGCGGCACCTCGAAGAAGGCCTTGCAGAACTCCTCCAGCACCCACTTCATGTTGGCGACGTTGGCCGTCTTGTCGATCACCAGCCCCTCGACCTGATGGAACATCGGCGAGTGGGTGGCATCCGAATCCTGCCGGTAGGTCTTGCCCGGAATGACGATGCGGATCGGCGGCTTCTTCGTCTCCATGGTGCGGATCTGCACCGGCGAAGTGTGGGTGCGCAAAAGCTTGCGCTCGCCCTTCTCGTCCGGCTGGAAGAAGAAGGTGTCGTGCATTTCGCGCGCCGGATGGCCTTCTGGGAAATTCAGCGCGGTGAAATTGTAGTAATCGGTCTCGATATCGGGACCTTCGGCGATGGAGAAACCGAGGTCGCCGAAGATCGCCGCAATCTCGTCGATGACCTGGCTGATCGGGTGGATACGGCCGCGCTCAGCCGGCGACTGCCGCACCGGCAGCGTCACGTCGACCTTTTCGGCGGCCAGGCGGGCGGTGATCGCCACATCCTTCAACTCAGCCTTGCGCGCGGTGAGCGCATCGGTGACGCGGTTCTTGAGGCCGTTGATAACAGGACCCTTAACCTGCCGCTCCTCGGCGGTCATGGCGCCAAGTGTTTTCAGCATCTCGGACACGGTGCCCTTCTTGCCGAAAGCAGCGATGCGCACCGCCTCGATGGCCGGCTCATCGGCGGCCGACGCGATGTCGGCCAGAAGTGAATCTTCCAGGGCTTCAAGATTTCCAGCGGTGGCGTTCACGGCGAAGCTCTCTCGATCGGGCGACTGACACCATTTTGGTTCCGTCGTCACCATTTTGGTTACATCAGGGTCAAAAGAAAAACCCGCGCCAGCCGTGCCAGCGCGGGTTCCCCAAATCAGAATTGCGAATGCTTGGGAAGCGCTGGTCTTAGGCGACAGCGCTTTCAAAAGCGTTCGGCGTGGTGTTCTTCAGATATTCGAGCGCCACCTTGGCCTTGGCGACCAGGGCTGCGAAAGCCTGCGGCTCATGGATGGCCATGTCCGACAGGATCTTGCGATCGATCTCGATGCCCGACTTGTTGAGGCCGTCGATGAAACGGCCATAGGTCAAGCCATGCTCGTGCGTCGCGGCGTTGATGCGCTGGATCCACAGCGCGCGGAACGAGCGCTTGCGGTTCTTGCGGTCGCGGTAAGCGTACTGCAGCGACTTTTCCACCGCCTGCTTGGCGATGCGGATGGTGTTCTTGCGGCGGCCGTAGAAGCCTTTCGCGGCTTTCAGGACCTTCTTGTGCTTGGCGTGCGAGGTGACGCCTCTTTTTACGCGTGCCATGTCATGATCTCCTTAAAAGCAATTCCAGGAAAAGTGCCTTGCGGTTTTCCGTTCGGAATTGCGTAAAACAAATGCGTGTCCAGACCGAATGCCTTATTTGAGCGGGATGTTATCCAAAAAGTCTGCAACTTTTTGGCATCACGCCTTAGAGGCCGTTCGGCAGAAAATTCTTGATGACCTTCTTGCCATCCGGTTCAGCCAGAACCATCGTGCCGCGGGCATTTCGAATGAACTTGTTGGAACGCTTGATCATGCCGTGACGCTTGCCAGCAGCAGCCGACAGGACTTTACCCGTACCTGTGATCTTGAACCGCTTCTTGGCGGCCGATTTGGTCTTCATCTTGGGCATTTTGCTACTCCGTATTGTTGGCGCACTATCGCGCTTCTTGTTCGCTTCGGGCCGACCAAAGCCCGAAAAGCAAATGAAACCGCCACGGCATGCCCTGCCGGGCGGTTTTCTTGAACGGCGGTCCTATACGTTAAAGACGGCCCGCGCGCAACACCTGTGGAGATGCGGCGCTGTGTCCTTGGTCAGGGCAGCGTGAACCAGACCGGCAACATGCCTGACAGCTGGGCTCCGTCTATCAATTCGAAGGCCGGCAGGGCGATGAGAAACACCAGGCCGTCGAGCAGCGTGGTCAGCAGCAGGCGGGGCTTGAAGCTGCCCGTATCGCCCTCCTGGTAGAGCGACAGCTTCGGGAAGAAGCGCGGCACCTTCTCCAGATAGGCCTGGTACGGCGCGCCGAGCGCTTCCTTGAGGAACTTCTCTTCGCGCAGGATGACGATGTGGAAGGCACCCGCGCACAGCAGCGCAAAGAGGATGATGCCGGAGAACGAGCCGATCTGGGCGCCGACGCCGGCCGCGGCCACGGTCGAGAACACATAGAGCGGGTTGCGGGTGATCGAGTAAGGCCCGCCGGTCACCACCTCGGAAGATTTGCGCCCGCCTATGTAGAGCGTCGCCCAAAGGCGCCCGACGATGCCGAGGAAAATCAGCAGCACGCCGAACATTTCGATCGACTCATGCACCCAGGTTTCAGGCGGAAAACTCGATTGGCCGAACAGCAGTGCCAGAAACAGCACCACCACCAGCACCGCAAGCACCATGCGGCGCATATGCTGGTAGTTGCCCAGCCCGTGTGCCTCGACGGGCGCAGACTTGATTTCATTGACCATGGCGGAATCCGATCGTCGAGAAACTTGCCCGCGATCGCAGCTTCTGGCCAAGGAAACAGGGCCCCGCCGATCGTTGGGATGACTTGCAGGATAATTCAGGCGGATTTAATGCATGTCGCCTCTTTTGACTGCCTATCGCCGCTCAATACAGCCAGAAGAGGACGGGAATCACACCGCTTTCCTGTCCGGACTCGATGAGTTCGAAAAACGGTATGGAAACCAGAAACATCAAGCCGTCGCGCAGCGTGTGATTGAAGATGCGCGGTGTGAAGGTGACCTCGGCCTGATCGCGATAAAGCCGGGGATTGGGAAAAAAACGCGGCACCCGTGCGACGTAGTCCTTGTACGGCGCCCCGAGCACGGTCGTCAAATGCCGTTCCTCGCGCAGCGTGACGATGTGGAACGCGGCCGCGCACAAAACCGCCGACGCTACCGCGACGATCGCGCTGCCGGTCTGGGTGCCGATGCCGACGGCCGCTACGGTGGAGAAAAAATACAGCGGGTTGCGCATCACCGAATAGGGGCCGGTCGTAACCACTTCGGCCGACTTGCGGCCGCCGATATAGAGGATCGACCAGAGCCGGCCGCCGATCCCGATCAGTATCAGGGCGATCCCGTGCGCCTCTATGCGTTCGTGGGTTAGTTCATCGTGCGGGGAGCCGCCGAAGATCAGCAAAGCGCAAAAAGCACCTATTAGCAGCGCCAGCAGGACGCGCCTGCGCCGCTGATAGCGACCCATTTCACTTGTAGAACGTGCCGCAGCGGTCATGGGAGAATCCTTTCGCCGCGAGGACCGGCAACCAGAATCCTTGTCGATGCAACTTGCGGAGAAATCATGGCGAAGACAAAACAAACAAAAGGCCGCCGAAGCGGCCTTTGCTTTTGACGGGGATCGCTCTAGCGCGGCGACAGCACCATCATCATCTGGCGGCCTTCGAGCTTCGGTTCCGCCTCGACCTTGGCGATCGTCGCCACTTCCTCGCGGACCTTGTTCAGAAGCTGCATGCCGAGTTCCATATGCGCCATCTCGCGGCCACGGAAGCGCAGCGTCAGCTTGACCTTGTCGCCTTCCTCGAAGAAGCGGCGAACCGCCTTCATCTTGGTCTCGTAGTCATGGCTGTCGATGTTCGGGCGCATCTTGATCTCCTTGATCTCGATGACCTTCTGGTTCTTGCGCGCCTCGGCCGCCTTCTTCTGGTTGGCGTATTTCAGTTTGCCGAGATCGAGTATCTTGACGACGGGGGGCACCGCATTGGGCGATATCTCGACGAGATCGAGCCCAGCCTCTTCGGCGAGCAGCAATGCGTCGTTGATGGAAACATCGCCGCGGTTCTGGCCTTCGGCGTCGATAAGCTGGACCCGGGGAACCCGGATGTCACGGTTGGAGCGCGGGCCATCCTTGGTCGGCGCCGCTGCTTTGAAAGGTCTGCGAATGGTCGTGGTCTCCTTGGCCGTTTCGTTCAGGGTCTGTCAGTGTTGATGCATGGACGCGCCAATGTGGTGAGCGCGCGGGCGGAGTCAATAGCACAGCATTGACAGAAAATCACCCTGATCGCTGCTCTGCACCAAACAAACAGCATCGTGAGCACTTTTCGCCACGCCACCGTCCGTGTCACAAGACCGGCGTTGAGGAAAAGCCATGACTGCCACGCCCCCAATCTTTCTGGATGTAGATGGATCGCGCATCGCGGTGCGCCATACTGCTGGCTCTACGCCGGGCATCGTCTGGCTCGGCGGCTACAAGTCGGACATGCTGGGCACGAAGGCTCAGACGCTGTCGGACTGGGCGGCAAAAGAAGGCCGCGCCTTCCTGCGCCACGATTATTCCGGCCATGGCGAATCCGGCGGCGCCTTTGCCGACGGCACGATTTCGACATGGCTTGCGCAAAGCCTTGCCGTGTTCCGGCATTTCACCCGGGGCAGCCAGGTCCTGGTCGGCTCCTCGATGGGGGCCTGGATCGCGCTGCGCATGGTGCAGGAATTGCGCAAGGCAGGCGATAGCAACGTCGCCGGCCTGGTGCTGCTGGCGCCGGCCCCGGATTTCACCGCCGAACTGGTCGAACCGGTGCTGACCAAGGCGCAGAAGCGCGATCTCGCCAAAAAAGGTTTCTTCGAAGAGCCGTCGGACTATTCCACGGAACCCTACATCTACACCCGCGCGCTGATCGAGGACGGGCGCGACAACCTGACAATGACAGGCCCGATCGACACCCATTGCCCGGTGCACATCCTGCAGGGTCTGGCCGATGCAGATGTGCCGGCAAGCCATGCGCTGAAGCTGGTCAGCCTGCTGCCCGCCGACGACGTGACACTGTCGCTGATCCCTGACGGCGACCATCGCCTGTCGCGACCGCAGGATCTCGACATGCTGGTTAGGGCCGTCGATGCGATGGCGCAGAGGGGAAACTGATGCGCCTTTCCATCCCGATATCCGCCTTCGTCGCGGCGATCGTCGGCTTCGGCGGCACGCTGGCCATCGTCATCGCAGCCGCCACCGCAGTCGGTGCGACGCAGATCGAGACGGCAAGCTGGGTGACGACGATCTGCCTGGCCATGGCGATCGAGAGCCTGTGGCTGTCATGGCGCACGAAGATGCCTGTCATCACCGCATGGTCGACGCCGGGCCTGGCTCTGATCGCGGCATCGAGCGGCTTTTCGATGAGCGAGGCCGTCGCCGCCTTCATCGTCACCGGCGTCCTTCTGATCGCCACCGGGCTGTTTCGGCCCCTGACCAAGCTGATCTCGAGGATACCGCCCTCGGTCGCCTCGGGCATGTTGGCCGGTATCGTCGTTACCTTCGCGCTCAATGCGGTGAAGACCATTCCGATCGACCCGTGGCTGATCCTGCCGCTGATCGCTGCCTTCTTCGTTATCAGGCTGTTCAACCCGGCGCTGTCGGTGCTGGCGGTTCTGATCGGCGGTGGCCTCGCCGCTTTCCTCACCGGCCGTGTCGGTGGCCTGCCGACACCGGAACTGTCGACGCTTACGCTGATTGCGCCTAACTTCACCACCAAGGCGGTGATCGGCCTGGCACTGCCGCTCTACCTCGTCACCATGGCGTCGCAAAACCTGTCCGGCCTCGCCGTGCTGCGCGCCGCCGGCTATCACCCGGAGCCCGGCCCGCTGATCGGCGTCACGGGCCTGTTTTCGCTGCTGTCGGCGCCGTTCGGCGGCTCGACGACCAATCTGGCGGCGATCTCGGCGGCGATCTGCACCGGACCGGACGTCCACCCCGATCCCGCCGAGCGCTGGAAGACCGGGCCGTTCTATGCACTCGCCTATCTCATCTTTGCTATTTTCGGCGCTTCGCTGGTGGCGATCTTCGCGGTGCTGCCGCAGAGCCTGATCGTGCTGGTGGCAGGCCTGGCGCTGATGGCGTCGCTCGCCAACGCGCTGTCTATCGCGCTGAAGGAAGAGGCGGATCGCATGGCCGCCACCGTCACCTTTGTCGTCACCGCGTCGGGTCTGACGCTGTTCGGCGTTGGCGCCGCATTCTGGGGCCTGATTGCCGGGCTGGTCGTGCTTTTCCTCGATATGATCAAAAAGCGATAATCATTTCAGATGCTTGTCCGGATTTGGCGGACATTGTCTTGAATCGCCGTTTTTCTCTTCCCATTTCGATTCCACGCAGCCCGGATTTGGCTGTCTCCAACCGAAGGAATGGGAGAAAATGAACGCATCCGCATTGATCCGTCCGGCCTGGACGCCGGCAACCATCGCGTTGATGGTTGTAGGTTTCATGGTGTTCTGGCCACTCGGCTTCGCCATGCTCGCCTACATCATCTGGGGCGACCGCCTCGATGGCTTCAAGCGTGACGTCAACCGCGCGACCGACGGCATCTTCGCCGGCTGCCGCCGCGGTTCCGACAAGGCCGCGCGCTGGGGCAATGGCTCCGCCCGCACCGGCAACGTCGCTTTCGACGACTGGCGCGAAAAGGAACTTGAGCGGCTGAACGAAGAGCGCCGCAAGCTCGACGAGATGCTGACCCAGTTCGACGAGTATGCCCGCGAATTGCGCCGCGCCAAGGACCAGGACGAGTTCGACCGGTTCATGGCCAACCGCAACAAGTCGACGGCTCCGACGAAGACCGATCCAAGCACCGGAACGACGACCACCAAGCGTGGCAAGGGCTCGAACCTGCTTGACGACTGAGGCCAAGCGACTGGCCACATCGTGAAAAGACGGCGTCGCGCGAGCGGCGCCGTTTCTTTTTTGTTCTAGTCGTTTTTCTCGAATCGCGTATCGTCCCGCCATGACTCTCGGCTTCTTTCGCAATCTGACAAAGCCCAAGCCCACGCCTGTCGTGGAGCGCGAATATTGCGTCGCCGGCCGCACGCTGCCGCTTAAGATCGTCGAGAGCGCCAGAGCGCGCCGAATGACGCTGCGCATCGATTCAGGCGGCCAGGGTCTACGCATAACCGTGCCGCCAGGCCTGCGCCGCGGCGAAGTGGACAGGTTCCTCGAGCGGCACCAGGACTGGCTGGAGCAGCGACTGGCCAAGGTGCCGACGCGGCCGCAGGTGCGGCCCGGCATCAGGATTCCGGTGCGCGGCGTGCCGCACCGCATCGTCCATGAACCGTCAAAGCGCGGCACCGTCACCGTGTCGCGCGACGAACGTGGTCCGCTCTTGATCGTGCATGGCGACCGCATACATCTGCCGCGCCGCCTCGCCGATTTCCTCAAGCGCGAGGCCAAGAAGGAAATCGAGAAGCTGGTGGCCAAACACACCGAGGCGCTCGGCAAGCGCGCCAAGGCTATCCGCTTCAAGGACACGTCAAGCCGCTGGGGGTCATGCACCTCCGAAGGCAATCTGTCCTTTTCCTGGCGCATCATGATGGCGCCGTCGCCGGTCATCAACTACCTCGTCGCGCATGAAGTGGCGCATCTCAAGGAGATGAACCACGGTCCGAAATTCTGGAAATTGTGCGAAAAGCTCTGCCCCGACACCGATCGCTGCAAGGACTGGCTGAAGCGCAATGGCGGTGCGCTGCAGGCGATCATGTTCGAGTAGATCGCTCAGTCGTCGTTGGCGGCGTTCAAGTCCTCAGGCCGTAGCCCCTCATCGCCATGATGCGGCCACGGCAGGAAATTGCCGTCGAATTCATCGCCGCCGAAATAGTCGAGCGCGCGGTGCGCCTCGGCGCCGTTGAAGGCGGCCTTGTCGATCAGGTGCGCGATGACCTCGCGCGCCTGCGCGATCTTCTGCCTGAGTTCGGCTACGGTTCTGTCTGTCATGATCATGCTCCCGCCTTGCGTCCTGTCCATTCATAGGTAGCGCCTTTGGCCGTGCCGGCAAACAGCATGCTTTTTCTCGACTCTTATCGCTTTTCATGCCAATTCCCGCGCCATGGCACTCGACATCAAGATCTGCGGCTTGAAGACCGACGCGGCAATGGCCGCGGCGCTGGCCGGCGGCGCCAGCCATGTCGGGTTTATCTTCTTCGCCAAAAGCCCACGCTATGTCGAACCCGCCGAGGCTGGCCGTCTGCGCGAGGCGGCGCGCGGCAAAGCGACGGCGGTTGCCGTCACCGTCGATGCCAGCGACGCTTTCCTGGATGAAATCGTTGCCCAAATGCAGCCCGACATGCTGCAACTGCATGGCGCGGAAACGCCCGAGCGCGTCGCCGAGGTCAAAGCCCGTTATGGTTTGCCGGTGATGAAGGCGCTGCCGCTCAGCGAGGCTGCCGATCTCGAACGGATAAAGCCATTCATTGGCATATCAGACCGGTTCCTGTTCGACGCCAAGCCGCCGAAAGGCTCAGAACTGCCGGGCGGCAATGGTGTTGCCTTCGACTGGCGCATTCTTGTCGGCCTTGACGGCGGCGTCGATTACATGCTTTCCGGTGGGCTCAACGCCGCCAATATCGGCGATGCCCTTCGGCTTGCCGACCCGCCCGGAATAGACATTTCCTCAGGCGTGGAAAGCGCACCGGGCGTCAAGGATCCGGCGCTGATCGAACAGTTTTTCCGGGCCGTCAGGACCGCGCGGAACACCCGCGCAGCCTAGTAGTGCCTTAAACCAGAGCATGTCCCGGAAAAGTGGGAACCGGTTTTCCGACAAGGACATGCTTCATAAGTCAAGATGCCAGGAGATCGGCGATGAACAAGCCGGCGACACCCAATTCCTTCCGCACCGGACCCGACGAACAGGGCATGTTCGGCATTTTCGGCGGTCGTTTCGTTGCCGAAACGCTGATGCCGCTGATCCTCGACCTGGAGCGGCACTGGAACGAGGTCAAGAACGATGCGGATTTCAGGGCTGAGCTGACTGACCTTTCAACCCATTATGCCGGACGGCCGTCCAAGCTCTATTTCGCCGAAGGCCTCACGAAGCATCTCGGCGGCGCAAAGGTCTATTTCAAGCGCGAGGATTTGAACCACACCGGTTCGCACAAGATCAACAACTGCCTCGGCCAAATCCTGCTGGCCAAGCGCATGGGCAAGAAGCGCATCATCGCCGAGACCGGTGCAGGCCAGCATGGCGTGGCGTCGGCCACGGTCGCGGCCCGCTTCGGCTTTCCCTGCGTCGTCTATATGGGCGCCACCGACGTTGCCCGGCAAAGCCCCAACGTCTTCCGCATGAAGCTGCTCGGCGCCGAGGTCCGTCCGGTGACCGCCGGCCACGGCACGCTGAAGGACGCCATGAACGAGGCGTTGCGCGACTGGGTGACCAATGTCGAGGACACCTATTACCTGATCGGCACCGCCGCCGGCCCGCATCCCTATCCGGAGCTGGTGCGCGACTTCCAGTCGGTAATCGGCACCGAAGCGCGGGCGCAGATCCTCGAGCAGGAAGGCCGACTGCCGGACACCATCATCGCCGCTGTCGGCGGTGGTTCGAACGCCATCGGCCTGTTCCATCCCTTCCTCGACGACAAAGAGGTCCGCATCATCGGCATCGAGGCCGGCGGACGCGGCCTTGACGGCATCGAGCATTGCGCCTCGATGAATGCCGGCGCGCCGGGCGTGCTGCATGGCAACCGCACCTATCTCCTGCAGAACGCCGACGGACAGATCATGGACGGCCATTCTATCTCGGCCGGTCTCGATTATCCCGGCGTCGGCCCCGAGCATTCCTGGCTGCGCGATTCAGGCCGCGTCGAATACGTGCCTATCCTCGACGACGAGGCGCTGGAGGCCTTCAAGCTGACGACGCGCGTCGAAGGCATCATCCCGGCGCTGGAATCCGCGCATGCCATTGCGCATGCGGTGAAGATCGTGCCCGCCATGGACAAGGACCAGATCGTCATCGTCAACCTGTCCGGCCGTGGCGACAAGGACGTGCATACGGTGGCCTCGATGCTGGGTATGGAGATCTAGGCCCCTTTGGACAGTTTCGATTTGGGAGTTGATTATGAGCAAAATTCGTCCAAAGGGCCAGACATGGTGACCCGGATCGACCGCCGCATGGCAAAACTGAAAGCCGAAGGCCGCCCGGCGCTCGTCACCTATTTCATGGGCGGCGACCCTGACTACGACACCTCCCTGTCGATCATGAAGGCACTGCCCGGCGCAGGCTCCGACATCATCGAGCTCGGCATGCCGTTCTCCGATCCGATGGCCGACGGCCCGGCGATCCAGGCGGCGGGCCTGCGGGCGCTGAAGGGCGGCCAGACGCTGGTCAAGACGCTGAAGATGGCGGCCGACTTCCGGACCAGTGACAATGAAACGCCGATCGTGCTGATGGGCTACTACAATCCGATCTACATCTATGGCGTCGACCGCTTCCTCAAGGACGCGATCGCCAGCGGCATCGACGGGCTGATCGTCGTCGACCTGCCGCCCGAGATGGACGAAGAACTGTGCATTCCGGCGCTCAAGGCCGGCATCAATTTCATCCGGCTGGCGACACCGACGACCGACGACAAGCGCCTGCCGAAAGTGCTGCAGAACACGTCGGGCTTCGTCTACTATGTGTCGATGACCGGCATCACCGGCTCGGCGCTGGCCGACACCGGCAAGGTGGCGGCGGCGGTCAAGCGCATCAAGGGCCATACCGACCTGCCGGTCTGCGTCGGCTTCGGCGTCAAGACCGCCGAGCAGGCGCGGGTGATCGGCGCCAACGCCGACGGTGTCGTCGTCGGCACCGCGATCGTCAATGCGGTGGCCAATGTGCTGGGACCGAAGGGCGAGATGACCGCCGATCCGGCCGAAGCCGTCGCCACGCTGGTCAGCGGCCTTGCGCAAGGCGTGCGCTCGGCCCGCCTTGCTGCTGCCGAATAGTTCTCCTACCTCTTCCCAATCCTCGTCAGGACAGGAGCCGAAGCGATGAACTGGATCACCAATTACGTTCGCCCGAAGATCAATTCGATGCTCGGCCGGCGCACCGACATGCCCGAGAACCTCTGGATCAAGGATCCGGAGACCGGCGAGATGGTGTTCCACAAGGACCTGGAATCCAACCAGTTCGTCATTCCCTCGTCCGGCCATCATATGAAGATTTCGGCCAAGGAGCGGCTGAAATTCTTCTTCGATGGCGGCAAATACGAGACCCTGGACAACCCCAAGGTGATGCAGGATCCGCTGAAATTCCGCGACGAGAAGCGCTATGTCGACCGGTTGAAGGACGCCAAGGCCAAGACCGGCCTTGAGGACGCGATCATCAATGCGCTGGGCACCGTCGAGGGTCTGCCGGTGGTGGTCACGGTGCAGGATTTCGCCTTCATGGGCGGCTCGCTCGGCATGGCCGCTGGCGACGCCATCGTGCATGGCTTCGAAGTGGCCCTGCAGCGCAAGCGGCCGCTGATCCTGTTCGCCGCTTCCGGCGGCGCGCGCATGCAGGAAGGTATTTTGTCCCTGATGCAATTGCCGCGGACAACGGTTGGTGTCGACCGGCTGAAGGAAGCCGGCCTGCCCTACATCGTCGTTTTGACCAACCCGACCACGGGCGGCGTGACCGCCTCCTATGCCATGCTGGGCGACGTGCACATTGCCGAGCCCGGCGCGCTGATCGGCTTTGCCGGACCGCGCGTCATCGAACAGACGATCCGCGAGAAATTGCCCGACGGCTTCCAGCGCTCCGAATATCTGATGGAGCACGGCATGGTCGACATGGTCGTATCCAGGCTGGAAATGCGTGAAACGATCGCGCGCCTGCTCAAGATGCTGCTCAAGCTGCCGGAAGAGCAAAAAACGCTGGAGCCGGAAATCCTGCCCCCGGCGGTGGTCGCCGCGGAAGCTCGGCCGCAAGCCTGAAGCGACACGAAGCGCCGCGACCGCGATTGCACGGGTGCTTCGGCGCGCTGTAGCTTTTGATTGCCATGGCCATCCGAAACCGATTCTGGTTTTCACGGCTCATGCGCTAGGATTCTGCCATGACGACGCTTGCCGCCGACCGCGAAATCGAAGCCCTGATGGCGCTTCATCCGAAAGGCTTCGACCTTTCGCTCGACCGCATTTCGCGGCTGCTGGAGCGGCTTGACGATCCGCAGGATCGGCTGCCACCGGTCATCCACATCGCCGGCACCAACGGCAAAGGCTCGTGCGCCGCCTTTTCGCGCGCCCTGCTCGAGGCCGCGGACTACCGCGTCCATGTCCACACCTCGCCGCATCTGGTCAACTGGTATGAGCGTTACCGGCTGGCCGCCGATGGTGGCGGCAGGCTGGTCGAGGACAGGGTTTTCGCCGATGCTATTGCCCGTGCGGCCAGAGCCAATGAAGGCGAGAAGATCACCGTCTTCGAGATTCTCACCGCCGTCACCTTCCTCTTGTTTTCCGAACACCAGGCCGACGCCGCCATCATCGAGGTCGGGCTCGGCGGCCGCTTCGACGCGACCAATGTCGTCAAGGAGCCGGCCGTGTCAGTGATCATGCCGGTGTCGCTCGACCACGAGGCCTATCTCGGCGACCGGGTCGAACTGATCGCGGCCGAAAAGGCCGGTATCATCAAGCCCGGCTGTCCGGTGGTCATCGGCGCGCAGGAGAGCGAAACGGCGCTGCAGGTGCTGATCGAAACCGCCGAGCGGCTTGAATGCCCCACCTTCGTCTACGGCCAGGACTTCCTTGCCTTCGAGGAAAACGGCCGCATGGTCTACCAGGACGAAGACGGGTTGATGGACCTGCCACCGCCCAGGCTGCCCGGACGCCATCAGTTCGCCAATGCGGCGGCGGCGATCGCCGCGGTCAAGGCGGCCGGTTTCGAGATCAGCCATCGCGCCGCCGAAAAGGCGATGGTCAATGTCGCCTGGCCCGGCCGCATGCAGAAGCTCGTGCAGGGCCGGCTGGCCGAACTGGCACCCAAGGGCGCCGATATCTGGCTCGACGGCGGCCACAATCCCGGTGCCGGCGTGGTGGTTGCCGAAGCGTTGGCCGAGCAGGAAGAGAAGAACCCGCGTCCGCTGTTCCTCATCTCGGGCATGATCAACACCAAGGACCAGAGCGGCTATTTCCGTGCCTTCAAGGGCCTCGCCCGGCATGTCTACACGGTGCCGGTGAGCCTTAGCGAGGCCGGCGTGCCAAACGACGAACTGGCGGTCCGCGCGACGGAAGCCGGGCTGACCGCCGAGCCGGTGAGTTCCGTCGCCAGCGCGCTGATGCTGCTACGCGACACCTGGGACGGCCCGGCGCCACGCATCCTGATCAGCGGTTCGTTGTATCTGACCGGCGCGGTGCTGGCCGAGAACGGCACCCCGCCGACCTGAAGGCGGATTTTTCTGCGAGGAACCTGTCATGATCAAGGTCAAACAGCTCGCTCACGTCTGCATCTTCGCCAACGACCTTGAAGCGACACGAAGCTTCTATCGCGACGTGCTGGGCATGGACACCCGCTTCAATTTCCTGCGTGACGGCAAGATTTTCGGGTTCTACCTCGATTGCGGCGGCGGCAGCCATGTCGAGGTGTTCGGGAAAAACGAGGCCCGCTATGGCGACCTGAACCAGATCAACCACTTCTGCCTAGAAGTGGAGAACATTGATGCCGCGATCGCCCACATCAGGTCGAAAGGTGTCGACGTCACCTCAAAGAAACTGGCCTGCGATGACACATTTCAGGCCTGGATCCGCGATCCAAACGACGTGAAAATCGAGTTGTTCGAGTATACCGAAAAAAGTGCACAATTCGCCGGCGGCGACCGCATAGCCGACTGGTGAAAAGCGCCTGCCAGCCCTGACGGCTTACTTCAGCTCGATCTCGATAAAGGCGTATTCGCCTTCATTGGCGTTGATGACGTCGTGCTCGACGCCCTCCATGCGGAAATAGGGCGCGCCCTTCTTCATTTCGGCGAAGGTCTCGCCGTCCTTGGTCAACAACTTCACCTTGCCGTCCATCAGCGGAACGACGACATAGTCGTGGCCGTGGCGATGCCAGCCGGTGTTTTCGCCCGGTGCGAAGCGGTACTCGGTGACGATGACGCGCTCATTGTCGATGAATACGGTGGCCTTGGCGGATCCGGTCATGGGTTTCTCCTGTCTGGCTCAAGCAGATGACATGGAGTGGCCGGACGCGAGGGCCAGAGCCACGCACCAATGGCGCCAGCAAAAAGCCCGGCGCGAGGCCGGGCTCGATATTCACGAATTTCGGATGGATCAGGCGATGTTGCCGTTGATCCAGTGCGACAGCGCAGTCTTGGGCGCCGCACCGACCTTCATGTCGGCCATTTCGCCGCCCTTGAAGATCATCAGCGTCGGGATCGAGCGCACGCCGAACTGGGCGGCAAGCTCCGGATTCTCGTCGATGTTGAGCTTGGCGATCTTGACCTTGGCGCCAAGTTCGGTGGCAATGTCTTCGAGCGCTGGCGCGATCATCTTGCAGGGACCGCACCATTCCGCCCAGAAATCGACGACGACCGGTACGTTGGCATCAAGCACGTCAGCCTGGAAGTTGCTCTTGTCGACCTTCACGGTTGCCATATGGAAAATCCTTTTGAAAGTTTTTGTCCCACCAAATGTGGTGGCGATCGCGCCCTTCTTCAAGCAGGTGTTGTGTCACGCTCCCGTGAGTCGGGCAAGGGCGTCGTCCATGGCACCGGCCGGCAGCTCGATCAGCCGCGGCGCCTCGGTGAACAGTAGGGCCGCCTTTACCGTGCGGCCGGGATAGAGCGGCTGCAACAGGGCGCGATAGAGCGCGAGCTGGAGCAGGTAAGCTGGCGGCACCTCGGCCAGAGTGGCGGGCGCCGGCCGATTGGTCTTGTAGTCGACGATCGAGACCGTGTCCGACGTCACCGCCAACCGGTCGATCTTGCCGGAAATCGAGCGCTTTTTGCCCTTTACTTCCAGGCTGCCCATGATCGCGACCTCGGCACGTGACGATGGTGCAAACAGCTGACCGAAGCCGACGTCGGCAAGGATTGATGTCACCGACGCCAGGGCTTTTTCGCGCTCTGACGGCGGCCAGTCCGCGCCCGTTCGCAAGAGATAGCGCTCCGCCGCGCGCTGGCGTTCGGGCTCGGCAATGCCGGGCAGCATCTGCAGCAGTTTGTGCAGGGCAAGCCCGCGCAGCACCGCAAAGCCGGGCTCGGCATCGGCGTCGAGCACCGGCGACGCCTTGTCGACCACGGCTTCCTTGCCTTCGTCGATCAGCGCCGAGGCGCCGGATGGCGACAGCGGGCGCGGCAGATCCTCGAACGGCGGCAGGGGGCGGAACAAGGTCGTCGGCAAGGGTCCGAAAGCGTCGGCATGCCGTACCTGCTCAGCGGAACTTGGCGCGACCGGCGGCAGCTTGGTGACATGGAAACGATGCACCGGCTCGCCGCCGGCGGGATGCGCACGCTGCTCGCTTTCCGGCGCACCGATCAACGCGCGGCTGACGATCGAATGCCAGGTGCCAGCGTTCGGCGCCCGCTTGCCGTGATAGCCGCAGACGATCAGCCGGTCCTCGGCACGGGTCATGCCGACATAGAGCAGCCGGCGGTATTCGTCGTCGGCGAGTTCCCGTGCCCGCGCCGCCGCTGCTTTGGAAAAGCCGTTGGCGACGTCGCTGGCAGAGCGCCAGAGATAGCCCTTGCCGTCCCAATTCGCGCCGGAGCCATCGAAGGGCATCAGGCGCGGCAGATGCTGGTCACTGAACGGGGCGGAACCGCCATCGACCAGGAACACGACCGGCGCTTCCAGCCCCTTGGCGGCATGCACGGTCATGACCCGGACCTCGTCGCGGGTCTGGTCCATCTCGCGCTTGATCTCGGGACCGGCGTTTTCCAGCGTCGACAGGAAGGCTTCAAGCCCCGGCAGGCCGGTCCGTTCCTCGGCCAGGCAGAAGCTGAGGAACTCGTCGAGGATGTCGCCGGCTTCGGGCCCGAGCCGCGCGATCATCTTCCGGCGCACGCCATCGCGTGCCAGCAGGCCAGCGTAAAATTCGAACACCGGTTTGAAGGCGGCCGCGTTCGTCCAGATGTCTACCTGGGCGACGATCTTCGCAAGTCGCTCGCTTTCGCCGGCGTGCTGTCGCAGCGACGCGATCAGCGACAAGCCGGACGGCCTCTGCGCGGCGAGCGTGAAAAGCGTCTCTTCCGGCAGATCGAAGATCGGGCTGCGCAACACGGCGGCAAGCGACAGATCGTCCTGCGGCTGGATGAGGAGATGACCGAGCGCAATCAGGTCCTTGACCGCGATGTGTCCAGGCAGGCTCAGCCGGTCGGCGCCGGCAACCGGAATGTCGCGCCGTTTCAAGGCACGGGTCAGCGCGTGGACGAAGCGATCGCGCTTGCGCACCAGCACCAGCACATCGCCCGGCCGCAGCCGCTTGCCCCGGCCTTCGATGATTTCGCCACTGCCGATCCAGCCGGCGATGGTGGCGGCGACGTTCTCAGCCACGCGCACCGCCGGCGCGTGCGCATGGTCGATGGCTTGCGTCCAGTCGTCGGGCTCATCGACGGCTTCAGTGCCGACCGACGGCCACACCTCGACATAGCCAGGTGCGTCGGTGCGGATCGCCTGGTGGCGCAGCGGATCGGGATCATGGCTGATGCCGCGCCGCACGAGCGGATCGGCAAAGACGCGGTCGACTGCGGTCAGGACATCGTCGGTCGAGCGGAACGACCAGGTCAGCTTGAGGTCGGCAAAGGACGCCTCGGCGTCGCGCACCCGTCCGGCGAACAACAGCCGGCTGTCGGCGAAGGAGTCCGGGGCGGCACCCTGGAACGAATAGATCGACTGCTTCTCGTCGCCGACGGCGAAGACCGTGCGATGGACCCTGTCGCGCGCCCCAAAGCCGGCAAAGAATTCTTCCGCCAGCCGTTTCACCACTTCCCATTGGTCCGGGCTGGTGTCCTGCGCCTCGTCGAGCAGGATATGGTCGATGCCCTGGTCAAGCTTGTATTGCACCCATGGGCCGGCGTCTGGCCGCGCCAGCAGGTTGACGGTGCGGGTGATCAGGTCGTTGAAATCGAGAAAGCCGCGGCTGCGCTTCAGCATTTCGTAGCGGGCGATCAGCCAGTCGGCGATGGTCAGCGCCGCTCTTGTACCCTCCAGCATCCGGAACAGGGCCAGCCGGTCGGTGGTTTCGACGACGGCATTGGCGGCCGAGAGATAGCGCTCCGCCAGATCCGGCAGCCGGTCGACCAGAGCCTTCTTGAAGGCCTTTGCCGGGTCGTAGGCGTCGCCATCGGTCTTGAGGAAGGCTCGCGCCAACAGTTGCAGGCGCCGAATGGGATCGCCCTCGGCGAAAGCCTGCCGCGCATAGGGCAGGATGTTGTTCAGCACCGATCTGGCATCGGTGGCCTCGGCTGCCTGGGCGAAGCCGGCAAAATAGTCGGGCAGGAAACCCGGCAACGGCCATACCGAAGCGGCTATGCCCTCGGCCGTCTGGCCTGGATGGAAATGGAATTCGTCGAACAAGGCCTGGAAGCGCGTGCCATCACGCCCGACGGCGTCGATGAAATTGCGCAGGCCGTCGCGCTTGCGCACGATCTCACCCAGCAAGGCGTCGAGCCCGGCTTCGCCGCCCCGATCGAGAATGGCGGCAAAAGCCTCGGCCAGATCCCTGTCGCCGGCGGATGTGCCGGAAATCATCTCGCGGCGCGCCGCGGCAAACAGCGAGGCCTCCATCTGGCCGTCGAGCATCTCGAAATGGGCCGGGATGTTGGCCTCCAGCGGAAACTGGTGCAGCACCGATTCGCAGAAGGCATGGATGGTCTGGATCTTCAGCCCGCCGGGTGTTTCCAGCGCCTCGGCGAACAGGCGCCGCGCCCGGCGCATGGTCTCGAGATCGGGCCGGCGCCCCTCCAGAGCCTCGACCTTTGCCGCCAGATCCGCGTCACCAAGCGTCGTCCACTCCGACAGTGTCGAGAACACCCGGTTGGACATGTTGGCGGCGGCGGCGCGCGTATAGGTCAGGCACAGTATCTTCGACGGATCGGTGCCGCGCAGCAGCAACCGGATGACGCGCTGAGCCAGCACATGGGTCTTGCCGGATCCGGCATTCGCCGACACCCAGGCGGAATTGCCGGGATCGGCGGCGCGGGCCTGGCTGGTCGCGGTGTCGCTGGGGATCGGATAGGCCTTTTTCATGCCTCCCCTCCCTCGTCGCCGGCATCGCCGCCTGCCGACCATTCGAGCACGCGGGCAAGATGGTCGTAGTCGCCATCAGTCTCGCCTTCGCGGAACGGCAGCGCGCGCGACAGATAACCCGTCGCAGGATCGGCATAGTGGATCAACAGCTTTTCCAGCCGCGCCCAGGCCTCTTCGGCAAGATCGGTCGCGGTCCGCGGCTGGCGATTGTGTTCGAGGATGGATTCCTCGAACACCTCGCCATTCGGCTTCAGCCTGATGAAGGCCAGTTGAGAGGGCTCGCGTACGCCCAGATCCTTGAAGGCGCCGCGCCTGAGCAGCGCACCCTCCAGCGCCAGTTGCGGCGCAAGCAGTGTGTGCGCCTGCGCCTTGGACGGCGAGGAACCGGTCTTGTAATCCAGTATGTCGGCCATGCCGCCGGCCAGCAGATCGACCCGGTCGGCGTAGCCGGACAGAGTCACGCCGGATTGGCCGACGACAGTCTTGCCGGCGCGCTCCTCGGCATGACGCCTTGTCACTGCATCGGCGCGCGTACGCTCCCACTCGATGATGTTGGCGGCGAGTTTTTCGAAGCGCGGCCACCACACCGCCTCGACATCGGCCGGAAGTGCGGCTTCGGCAAAACAAGCGCGGCCGGCGGCGATGAGGCCGGCGAGCGCATCGGGCGCTCGCGGATCGGCAACGCGCGCCGAGAACAGGTGCAGGATGGCGTGAAACAGCGTGCCGCGCTCGGCGGCTCCGGGATCGCGAATAACCGGATCCAGCGGCATCAGGCCGAGGATCCGTCTTGCGTAGACGGCGTAGGGATCCCGGCGCAGGGTCTCGATCTCGGTGACCGAGAAATGGCTCGGCCGGACGGACAGCGGCGGTTTCGGCTGCGGCCGCGGCGCGAAATCCTGTCTTGGCCCGGTATCCAGCGCACGTGCCCAGGTAAGCAATTCGTCGCCGCGCCGGCGCAGCGCCGCCGCCTGGTCGTTGCCGATGAAGGTGAGCAGGCGCTGCAGCCAGCGTGACGGCACGGCGGGGGCGTCGCCGGCGCGCGCCGAGCGGGACAGCACCACTTTCCCAGCGCCCATGGCCATCTGGAAATCATGCGCGGCAAGGCCGATGCGCCGCTCGGGCGGTTCGAGGTCGATACCGGTCTTCATCAGCCGCGACATGAAGCGGTCGCTCTCGGGCTTGCGCGGCCATACGCCCTCATTGAGCCCGCCGATGACCAGCGTATCGACGGTCAGCAATCGGGCTTCCAGCGCACCCCAGATGGCGATGTTCCGGTCGGTGCCCTGTGCCGGCTTGACCGTTTCAGGCGCGATCAGCGCCGCCATGATATCGGGCCACTCAGTCGCCGCGAAGGACAGTGAAGCCGAAGCCGCGACCAGCCCGCGCAGCAGTTCGGCAAGCTTTTCGCCGGCGTCACCGGCATAGAGTTCGCCAAGACCACCGTCGGCGGTGCGGCCGAGATTTTCGAGTGTGGCGACGCTGGCCCTGACAAGCGCGGCAAGGTCGGCATCGTCCCGGCCGCGGAAGGCTGCGAGCGGCGCCAGAGCCTGCTTGAGACGTTCAAGCAAATTCCGGGTAGTTTCGATGGAGCGCACGGTCAGCCGGGAAAACCAGAAGGGCGGCCGGCTGCCGCCGCCCAGGCCGGTGAGGCGGGCCTCGAACAGTTCCGGCAGCGAAACGATGTCGGGACGGCCGGTGCCGCCACGCAGCGCCACCAGCTCGACCAGTTCCGCCGCGTGGCGCACATCGGCCCGTTCGAGGCCGAGGCCAAGCAGCGGATGCTTGAGCAGCGACAACAGGCCGACCGGATCGCCTGGCCTGAACAATGCCTCGAGCGCCAGCCTGAGCAGGCTGGCCGCCGGGGTGTTGGCGAGCGGCGTGCCACCGGAATCGTCGGCGACGACGCCGAAGCGCTGGAGCTCGATCGAGACGCGCCGTGCCAATGCGCGATCGCTGGTGACGAGAGCCGCCCTTTGGCCGGGCTGTTCGACCGCGCGCTTGAGCGCGACGGCGATGGCGACAGCTTCATCACGTTCGCTGGCAGCTTCGAGCAGGGTCACCTCGGCGAAGGCGCCGGCAATGTGGGACGCCGGGAAGCCCGCACGTGTCTCGGCCCAGAGTTCGGTGGTTTCGGCCGGCCGCAGCGCTTCGCCGACAAGAGCGGCGCGAAGCGCAAGTCGCGGTTCGGCCACGCCAATCTCCTCGACGTCGCCGCGCAATACGCCGATCTTGCCTATCAGCCTGGCCAGGCCATATTGCGGGTGGCCGAGCACAGCTGGACGCGCGCCGGGCGCGGCAATCGCCTGGAATGACGCTTCGTCCAGCGTTCGGTCGAGACCCGGCAGCACAATGGCGCCGCCGGGCAGGCGCGCGATGGCGGCAAGCCAAGCAGTTCAGCCGTGGCGGGGATCGAGCCGGTCGACCCTGCGGCGATGACCGGGCCAGCGGGCGGATTGCGCAGCAGCCGCGCCGCCTCGGCGCGGATCAGCGCGCTGCGATGCGCGGCCGGATTGGAGCGGTCGCTTTCCGCGAGGAATTTCGGCCAGGCTTCGGTGACGATGCCGAGGAATTCGAGGGTCACCTGCCACCATCCGGCAAGGTTGCCGGTCACCAGATCGGTGAGCTTGGCCCAGTCCGTTCCTTCCGTCTCGATCTCGTCCATCAGCCGGGCGAGATCGCGCGCCAGCCAGATCGCGTCGGCGGTGGAAGCCGGGATGACGATCTCCTCGGCAAAGAGGGCGGCGACATGTGCCGGCAGCCGGCGTTTCCAGGCGCGCACCAGCGGCGTCAGCAGCAACAGGCGTTCGGTTGCCGAAATCGGCGGCGCGAGATCGATGGCCGCCGATGCCTCGGTCTCGAACGCGGCCTCATCTTCGTCGAACTCGCCGAGCGGCCGGATGACCGGCAGGATTGCCGAGCCGCCGCCGCCGCGTGCCGCCAGGCTGTCGACGAAGACACCCCGCAAGGCACGCGCGGCACGGCGTGTCGGCACATAGATGGTGACATCGGCCAAAGCGAGCGGGTCGCCGTCAAATCGAAACCCCGGAACAAGGCGACCGGCAAGCAGCGCCTCGGCAAGCGTCGGCAGAAACGGCGCTCCGGGCGGGATCGAGAAAACGCGGCTGGAGCCGCTCATTGCGACTCGATGAGCGCGCCGGCGACCGCCGCTTCCGCGAGCGGTACGGCATCGGGCGTGCCGACGGTGACCCAGTGGCCATGCATGGGCATGCCGAACAGGCGGCCGGCCGCGATGGCGGAATCGAAATAGGCGTTGAGCGAGTGCGGCCCGGCCGGTGCACCCTCGAACAGGCGCGGATGGACGATCGCCGCCCCGGCATAGATCAGCCCCGCCGGGTCGCCTTGCGAACGCCGCAAGCCGCCATCCGGCGCCACCAGGAAATCGGTGCTGCCGCAGTGTCCGGTCGCCTGTTGGAGATCCGCCAGCATCAGCAGAATATCCATTTTCGCCGCGTCCCATGCAAGGGCGAGGCGCTGGAGATTGAGAGGACCGTCATCGATCCAGAACGTGTCGGCGTTGAGGATGTAGAAGGGCTGATCGCCCAGTTCGGGCAACGCCTTGACGATGCCGCCGGCGGAATCGAGCAGTTGTTCGCTCTCGTCAGAAATGACGATGTTTGGCGCGCGGCGGGCAGTGACATGGGCGACGATCTGTTCGGGAAAGTAGTGGACGTTGACCACGGCCTTCGCGACGCCGGCGGCGGCCAGGCTGTCGAGGCTCCAGTCGAGCAACGTCTTGCCGGCAATCTTGACCAGTGGCTTGGGAATGGTGTCGGTGATCGGCCGCATGCGTTTGCCAAGCCCGGCGGCAAGTACGATGGCGGTGTCCGGTCTTGCTGTCACAGCGCTCGCTCCTCCAGCAAACCGTGGGCGTCGTAGAACTCGCGCAGGCTTGCCAGCGCCGGATGAGACAGAGCCCGGCGCAGATAGTCGCGGATGCGCGGCAGGTGCTTCAGATAATAGGGCTTGCCGTCGCGTTTTTCGAGGCGAACGAAGATACCGAGTATCTTGGAGTTTCGCTGCGCCGCCATGACGGCGTAGGATTCCAGGAAGCTTGCTTCGTCGAAAGCCCCGGCTGCGTGGCGCGCCGTGACATAGGCATCCAGCGTCTGTTTCTCGATCTCGGGCGAGATGGTGACCCGCGCGTCCATAGCGAGCGAGGCGACGTCATAGGCGCAAGGGCCGATCAGCGCATCCTGGAAATCGACAATGCCCAATCGATCATGCCCTGAACGGTCGCCGCGCCAGATGATGTTGGGCGAATGGAAGTCGCGCAGCATCAGCGTGACCTCGCGGCCCTGCAGCCGGTCGAGGAGTGCGTTCCATTGCTTGTGGTAGCCGGCGCGCAAGCTGTCGCTTGCCGGGCTGCCCGATATCGCCGGCACGTACCAATCGACCAGCAGATCGGCTTCGATCATCATGGCATCGCGGTCGAAAGGCGGCACATCGTGGAAGCTGCCTTGCCCTGTTTCCAGGCGCTGCGGCCAGGCCCTGCCATGCATCATGGCCAGCAGCTCGGCCGCCGCTGCGCAACGCTCGGCCAGCGGCTGGCCATCGCCGCCGAGGAAACCTTCGGAACCAAGATGTTCGAGCAGCAGGAAACCTTGCTCCTGGTCCTCGGCATGGATTTGCGGAACGCTGACGCCACCTTCCTTCAAGGCGCGGTCGATGGCGACGAAGGCGGAGACCGACTGAGCGGTATGCGCGATCTCGGCATAGGGCTTGCCGTCGCGCACAGGCGGACCGAGAACCAGCCGTGGCGAGTTCATCAAGACCCGAGGCTTTTGGTCCGGCAACGAAACGATCTCGTAGGAGCGGGCCGAAGCATCGCCGATGAAATGGCGGCGCTGCGCTTCCCCCCAGCCGGCGTTCACAAGAAAGTCGCGCATGGCCAGCGATCGTGCCGCCCGATCGAAGGCATCACCCTGGCCTGACAATCGCGCCAGCCGGCCGTCGCCATGCTGGACGAGCTCGATCAGGACCGTGGTTTTCGGCAGATGGGCTTCCGCCCGTTCCGGCCATTCGACCAAAGCAGCACCCTGCGCCAGGGCTTCGTCGAACCCAAGCTCATCGAGCTCGTCCGCCGAGGACAGGCGGTATAGATCGAAATGATGGACCGGAATGCGGGTGTCGTAGCTCTGCACCAGCGTGAAGGTCGGACTCGGAACCTCGAGGCCGGCATCGTCGGCCAAGGTCCTGATCAAGGCCCGCGCCAGCGTCGACTTGCCGGCGCCGAGATCGCCCTTGAGGGCAAGCACGTCGCCTGGGCGCAGCGACAGCGCAAGATCCTCGCCCAGCCGCGCTGTGTGTGTTTCGTCGGCGAGTAAACGCTCCAGCACCAATCCCGTCATCGAGCGCGCTACTCGGCCGCGGCGCGGATGCCCGGCATGTCTGGAAAGGTGCAGATGACGGTCGTGCCCTTGTCCTTGCCGGTTTCGATGCGAACGCTGCCGCCATGCAGCTCGACGAAGCTCTTGACGATCGACAGGCCGAGGCCGGCGCCGCGCCGGCGGCCGCCATTGGCGCGCGGCTCGAAACGGCGGAACACCGAATCGAGCACATCCGGCGGCATGCCGGGACCATCGTCATGAACCGAGAATTCCACCCCATCCGCCAGATGGCGGCATGTGAGCCGGATGATGCTGGCTTCCGGGGCGTAATTGGCGGCGTTGCTGAGCAGATTGTAGAGGATCTGGCGGACGCGGACCTCATCGCCGTGAAACGTCTTCGGCGCCGCGATCGCGTCCACCTGGAGACTGATCGAATGCTCTTCCAGCCGGTCGGCCACCAGTTCGGCCGCAGCGGCGATGGTGCGATCGACCTGCACCTCGGAAATGTCGAGCTGCATGATGCCGGCGTCCACCGTCGCCAGGTCGAGGATATCGTTGACGATGGTGAGCAGGACCGCGGAGGACGAGCTGACATGCTCGACATATTCGCGCTGCTTCTGCGTCAGCGGACCGGTCGTGGGCTGCGACAGGAGTTCGGTGAAGCCGATAATGTTGGTCAGCGGCGAGCGCAGTTCATAGGAGACGTGCTGGACGAATTCGTTCTTGAGCTGGTCGGATTTTTGCAGCGCCTCGTTCTTGTCCTTCAGCGCCCGCTCTACATGGACGCTGTCGGTCACGTCGACGAAGGTCATCATCACCTGCCCGTTGGGCAGCGGGATCATGGCGTAACTCAGCACATTGCCGTTGTTGAGCTCGGTCTGTCCGTGGCGGTCGCGGCGCTCGTCGTCAAAGCCGGTGATGGCGGCAACGAAGCTGGGCCAGGGGCTGTCCGCGGCCTGCCGGTCGCAGAGGTCACGTATCGTCGACACGTGGACACTGGGCTTGGCCGCTTCACCGCTCAATCCCCAGAGAGTGGCAAAGGCAGGATTCGACAGCCGGAGCCTGCCGTCGGGTCCGAACACCGCCACGCCTTCGGCAAGATTGTCGAGCGTCTCGCCCTGAACCCGCACGGCTGTCTGGTAGCGGCTTTCGAGGTCCATCTTCTCGGTCAGGTTCTCGAACACCCAGGTCACGCCGCCCTTGGGCTGCGGATTGGCGACGACGCGAATGGTCTTGCCATCCGGCAGATGCCACCAATGTTCCTGGGATTCGACGGCGCGATAGGCGCCGAGCAGGCCTTCCTTCCAGCGGCGCCATTCAGGCTGTTCGGCGATCTTGCCTTCGCTGCGCAGCCGGTCGAGCAGCAAGGCATTGTCGGGTGCGCTGTGCAGGAAGCCGGCGTCCAGCCCCCAAAGCTTCTGGAAGGCTTGATTGAAGAACCGCAGCTTCTCGTCGGTGTCGAAAATGGCGACTGCCGTGTTGAGCTGGTCGAGCGTGTCGGCGTGGCTTCGCACCGTCCGTTCGTATTCGCCGCGAACGGCCTCAATGGCACTGGTGTCACAGGCAAGGCCGGCCGAGCCATCGCTGCCGGCGAAATCGGTGACCGCGAACACACGGCGGTCACCTTCGATCACGGTGGACAGCGACTGCTCGAAAACCGGATGCGTCTTGTGCTGGGCGGCAATCGCATCGCGCGCCTGGCCGCCGAGGAACTCTTTTTTCTCCCGGACCGCGGCTTCGGCATTTTCGGCTTCGACGGCATCGGCATAGGCGCGGTTGACCCACTTCAGCCCGCCACCCTCGCCGCGGAGCCATGCCGGCATGTTCAGCGCGTCGAGCAGGCCGATCATCGTGTCGTGGTCGGCGGCCAGCCGCTGGTTCTCGATCTTCAGCCTGGCCTGGCTGCGCTGCGTCTCCGAGAGCGAGACGAAACGCACGAGCACATGCGCGGCACTCTTGCGGCCATGCACTTCGAGCGGCGCACCGGCCTGCGATTCGATGACGAGGTCGAAGGGTTTGGCCTTCTCGCGCAATCCCGCGACGGCATGTTCGAGTGCCGCCGCCGAACGCGGCATCAGCCAGCGGCCGAAAGCGAGAAAAGCGGCCCTATCCTCGGGAGCGCCGCTTTCGACGGGCAATGTGCCGATAAGCTCGGGCTTCTTGTTTTCCGCGGCCCAGACGACCACGCGCTGGTCACGGAGATTGAGCAGCGCCTCGGAGCGGCGGAGCGCCGCGTTGATGTCGGCGAGGCGGCTCCTGAGTTCGACATTCTCCGCCGAGGTGCGGGCTCTTTCGCGGATGAGAACGATGGCCGATATCAGTGCGGCACCCGTCACGCCGACGAACACGGCAAGCTGCATGACCTCGATGGCGCTCACCGACAGTCCCGCGACGCTGGCAGCAGCGGTTTCGGCATGCGCGACGGCGCCAGCCAAGGGGCCCGCGAGCGCGGAGGTGGCAAGGAATGTCGACGCACGGGCGCGCCAGGACAGGCTCCCGCCTTCCAGGGCGGAGCCAGCAATCCCCGAATCGTCATGGCCGCCGGAAACGGCCCGTCCCGCTCTGTGCGGGTGTTGCCCCGGCATGTCTTGGTCCTCTCCGCCGCCTGAATGCAAGACCGCCCTGATGCGTGCCTCTCTTGACCCTCTCGGGCTGGAAGCATCGCCGAATCACCTGACAATAACCCCTCGCCGAATCGCCGTGAAGGCTGATGGCGCGCAAAAATAAGGCCGGGCGAAAAGTCAATCGCCCGACCTCAATATCTGGTAGTAATTTTAGCTTTGGTTAATAGCGGTAGTGTTCCGGCTTGAACGGGCCCTGCGGCGTGACGCCGATATAGGCGGCTTGTTCACCCGACAGTTCGGTCAGACGGGCGCCGAGCTTGTCGAGATGCAGGCGCGCGACCTTTTCGTCGAGATGCTTGGGCAGGACATAGACCTGGTTCTCGTACTGGCCGGGCTTGGTGTAGAGTTCGATCTGCGCCAGCACCTGGTTGGTGAAGGATGCCGACATGACGAAGCTCGGGTGGCCTGTGGCGTTGCCGAGATTGAGCAGCCGCCCTTCCGACAAAAGGATCATCCGCTTGCCGTCCGCGAAGGTGATCATGTCGACCTGCGGCTTGACGTTGGTCCATTTCAAATTGCGCAGCGCGGCGACCTGGATCTCATTGTCGAAGTGGCCGATGTTGCCGACGATGACCATGTCCTTCATCGAGCGCATATGGTCGAGGGTGACGACATCCTTGTTGCCGGTGGTGGTGATGACGATGTCGGCGGTGGGGGCCGCATCTTCCAGCGTGACGACTTCAAACCCGTCCATCGCCGCCTGCAGCGCGCAAATCGGATCGACCTCGGTGACCTTGACGCGGGCGCCGGCGCCCTTGAGCGAGGCCGACGAGCCCTTGCCGACGTCGCCATAACCGCACACGACAGCGACCTTGCCGGCCATCATCGTGTCGGTGCCGCGGCGGATGCCGTCGACCAGCGATTCCTTGCAGCCATATTTGTTGTCGAACTTCGACTTGGTGACCGAGTCGTTGACGTTGATGGCGGGGAAGGGCAGCAGGCCCTTCTTCTGCAGCTGATAGAGCCGGTTGACGCCGGTGGTCGTCTCTTCGGTGACGCCGCGGATCGCCGCCTTCTGCTTGGTGAAGAAGCCGGGCGAAGCCTTCAGGCGCTTCTTGACCTGGGCGTAGAAGTATTCCTCTTCCTCGCTCTGCGGGTTGGACAGCACATCCTCGCCGGCCTCGGCGCGGGCGCCGATCAGGATGTACATGGTGGCATCGCCGCCATCATCGAGGATCATGTTGGAGAGGCCGCCGTCGGCCCACTGGAAGATCTTGTCGGTGTAGTCCCAATACTCCTCGAGCGACTCGCCCTTGACGGCGAACACCGGGATGCCGGCTTCGGCGATGGCCGCGGCCGCATGGTCCTGGGTCGAGAAGATGTTGCAGGAGGCCCAGCGGATATCGGCGCCCAGCTCCTTCAGCGTCTCGATCAGCACCGCCGTCTGGATCGTCATGTGCAGCGAGCCGGTGATGCGCGCGCCCTTGAGCGGCTGCTTGGGACCGAATTCCTCACGGCAGGCCATCAGGCCCGGCATTTCGGTTTCGGCGATCTCGAGTTCCTTGCGGCCCCAGCCGGCAAGCGAGATGTCGGCGACCACATAGTCCTTGCTACCCGTCATGGCAGTACTCCGATGCGAATGTTGTGCTTGCGAATTTGTTGCGGGCACGCCCGCGCCGGTCGGCGCGTCGAAGGGCGCGAATTGCCGGCCTGACTAGCAGATCGGAGCAAGGACGACAATGGGATATAAAGAAATCTTTATCCCTGCATGTCTCTCAGACACGCATCGGCGCTCTACCTGATCAGCATTCCTCGCCAAAGCGGGACGCCACCAGCTGCTCCAGGGCGTCGATGACCTGCCGGGCTTCCGGCCCGCTCGCGGTGACGCGGATCGAATAGCCGGGGCTTGCCGCCAGCATCATCAGGCCCATGATCGAGGTGCCGCCGACCTTGACGCCATCCTTCTCGACATGCACCGAGGCATCGAAGCCGCTGGCCAGCTGGACAAACTTCGCCGAAGCGCGCGCATGAAGGCCACGTTGGTTGATGATGGGAAAATCCCGGACAATTTGGTCTTTTTCAGGGGACAGCGCGGTCATTTGCTGCTCAGGAGCTGGCTGGCGACATTGATGTATTTGCGGCCGGCGGCCTGAGCCTCATCGAGCGCGGCGGCCATATTGTCGCCCTTGCGGATCGAGGAGAGCTTGATCAGCATCGGCAGGTTCATGCCGGCGATCACCTCGGTGCGGCCGGATTCCATCACCGAGATGGCAAGGTTGGAGGGCGTGCCGCCGAACATGTCGGTCAGCACGATAACGCCCGCCCCGGTATCGACACGGGCAACAGCGTCGACGATGTCGCGGCGACGCTGCTCCATATCGTCGTCGGCACCGATCGCCACGGTTTCGAAATTGTCTTGTGGCCCGACGACATGTTCGACGGCATGTCGGAACTCGGTGGCCAGTTGACCGTGCGTTACAAGCACGAGTCCGATCATTCTTTGGTGGCTCCCGTCATCGCCGCTTCACAGGCGCATTTTATGCTCGCCAGCCAATCCAGGCGGCGGGAGCGCTATCTTGTCGACGCACGGCCCGTTGACAAGCCCAAAATTGCGCAGGCACATGCCATTTTGACGCATTGCAGCAAAAAACCCGGAACGGATCATAGAAAAGGCGCGATCGACAGCCGCGCCATCACGACCGGCAAGGCGGCAGCGACGTTGCGTTCGACCGCATCGATGCGCGGCACCCGACAGCCGGCGATGCTGGTGTCGGCATCCTCCTGAAAGCGTGCCGTTTCACCGGCCGGCGTCAGGCGGACATGCAAGTCGACAATGGCGGCGGGCTCGAACGGCACCGCTCGCGGCCCGAGCCCAGGCACCTCGACGAGGCCTTCTATGGTGGCGGGAGCGCGGCAGAGAAGCCGCCCGGCATGCGCCTCGACAAAGAGCTGATCGTCACCGACGAGCCGCGAGAACAGGCCGCGCTGGCGACAATGATCGAGGAGGGCCAGCGCCAGCGTCGTCTTGCCCGAACCGGAGGCTCCGGTGACGAGAATGCCGCGCTCGCCGATCAAAACCATTGTCGCGTGAATGTTTTCAGGCTGCACGATCATGCCTTTAAATGAAGCATGAACTCTGGACGAACGAAACCGTTCGTCCGAGAAAACCGATTCCCATTTTTCGGGATCATGCTTCGGCCGGCAACGTGACCACGAAACGCGCGCCCTTGATCTCGCCGGGTTTGGTGCCGGGGATGTTCTCGGCGGTCAGCGTGCCGCCATGGGCTTCGACGATCTGCCTGGATATCGACAGGCCAAGGCCCGAATTCTGGCCGAATGCCTCGCCGGCCGGCCGGTCCGTGTAGAAGCGCTCGAAGATGCGGTCGATGTTGTCGGCCCGGATGCCGGGGCCATTGTCATCGATGGTGACGATGTTGAACTTGCCGGCACGCGCCAGCGACAGGCTGATGTGGCCATGATCCTCGGGAACGAAGGAACGGGCGTTCTCGATCAAATTGGTGATGACCTGGCCGATGCGCAGATCATGCCCGACGACGACGTAGCCTTTGACGCCCTGCGGCAGTTTGGCGGCCTTGAACTCGATCTCGACCGCCTTCTTGTTACGCGTCGCTTCGCGCGAAACGGCGACCAGATCGGTGATGAATTTCTTCAGGTCAACCGTCCCCGCATCTTCACGCGCGAGTTCCGCGTCCAGGCGCGATGCGTCGGAAATATCGGTGATGAGCCGGTCCAGCCGCCTGACATCGTGCTGGATGATATCCATCAGCCGGCCGCGCGAATCGTCGTTCTTGGCCAGCGGCAAGGTTTCCACCGCGCTGCGCAGCGACGTCAGCGGGTTCTTCAGTTCGTGCGAGACATCGGCCGCGAAGCTTTCGATCGCCTCGATGCGGGCGTAGAGCGCGTTGGTCATGTCGCGTATGGCGATCGACAGATTGCCGATCTCGTCCTGACGGTCGGAAAAATCGGGAATTTCCTCACGGCTCTTGACGCCGCGCCGCACCCGCACCGCCGCCGCCGACAGCCGGCGCAGCGGATTGGCGATGGTGGAGGCAAGCAGCATCGACAGGATGGCGGTGACAAGCGCCGCGATACCGAAGACGCGCAGGATCGCCTTGCGCTCGGCAGCGACGATCTTGTCGATGTCGCCGCCTTCGGTCGACAGCATCAGCACGCCCAGAACAGCACGAAAGCGCTGGATCGGCACCGCCACCGAAACGATCTGCTCGCCCTGCTCGCTGACGCGCACGATGGTCGACGGGCTGCCGGTGAGAGCCTTGACCACTTCCGGGAAAGCGGCGCCATTGCCGCCCGGCTGCTCGTGATAGACCGGCAGCTCGGTGTTGCGGAAGAAGTCGAAGACGAATTTCTGGATGCGCTCGACCAGATCGGGCTCTTCCTCCTCGACCGGCGGCAGGTCGTAGCGCAGGATCTGGCCACGCGAATAGAGGTGGCGTGAATCGAGCAGCAGATTGGCGTCGCGGTCATAGATGCGGGCGCGGGTCCTGGTCGGCGAGATCAGCCTTCGCAGCACCGGGGCGACGCGCTCCGGGTTGATCGGGAAGTCGAGATTGTCGAGCTGGTCGGAGCCCGGCCCCAGGCTTTCGCCGGCCTGCAGTTCAAGCAGCTTTTCCGGGTCGATGCTGATCGAATCCGTCTCGACCGTCGCCGACGCGGCGATCGCACCGGCGATGATCTCGCCCTGGGTCATCAGGCTTTCGACGCGGGCGTCGATCAGCCCGTCTCGGAAGGTGTTGAGATAGAGGATGCCGGTCACCAGGACGGCGAGGCCGGCAAGGTTGAGGAACAGGATACGCCGCGTCAGGCTGGAAAAGATATGATGGCCAAGGAAGCGGCGCATCGGCACCGTGATCTTCGAGACGAAGGACGGCATGATCCGCGACGGCCGCCTGGAGGCGCCCGCCGGTCTTGTTCGCTGTGCTTCCACTGCCATCGAATAGCAGCTCCCGCCTAGTCCTTGGCCTGATGCATGTCGTTGTCCCAAAACCGGGACCACTTTTGGGCGACATGGATTACCTTGCTTTGATGCATGTCGGCATCCCAAAACCGGGACCACTTTTGAGCGACATGCATCATTACGCTTCGCGGAACCGGTATCCGACTCCGTAAAGGGTTTCGATCATCTCGAAGTCGTCGTCGACGGCCTTGAACTTCTTGCGCAGCCGCTTGATGTGGCTGTCGATGGTGCGATCGTCGACATAGACCTGTTCATCATAGGCCGAATCCATCAGCGCATCACGGCTTTTTACGACACCGGGACGCTGCGCCAGCGAATGCAGGATCAGGAACTCGGTGACGGTGAGCGTCACCGGCTCGCCTTTCCAGGTGCAGGTGTGGCGCTCCTGGTCCATGACGAGCTGGCCGCGCTCGAGCGAGCGGGCCTGCTGGCTTGGCGTCTTGGCGGCAGCCTCGCGGGCACTGGCGCGGCGCAGCACGGCGCGCACCCGCTCGACCAGCAGGCGCTGCGAGAAGGGTTTGCGGATGAAATCGTCGGCGCCCATCTTGAGGCCGAACAATTCATCGATCTCGTCGTCCTTGGAGGTCAGGAAGATCACCGGCAGGTCTGACTTCTGGCGCATCCGGCGCAGCAGTTCCATGCCGTCCATGCGCGGCATCTTGATGTCGAGGATGGCAAGGTTCGGCGGGCGTGCCGCCAGGCCTTCCAGCGCCGACGCACCATCCGTGTAGGTCTCGACGCGATACCCCTCGGATTCCAGGGCGATCGACACCGATGTCAGAATGTTGCGGTCGTCATCGACAAGCGCGATTGTTGCCATTTCAAGCGGCTCCCTCATGAGCTGTCCCTTCTGTCGTAGAGAAGGGGCTTTTGCAGGACAAATTAGGTACAAAATGTGGCATAGGCCTTGTCCGCTGTCACGCGCGGCATGCCGGCGGCCACAATCCTACCTCGACATGGATTGGACGAACGTACATCGCCAATCCTTTGGGCAACCGCGAAACTTTTTGCACATATAAACGATTTAAACAACTTTCAAAATATTTAAATCGATTAATGATTTGATATCATTTGCCTTTTCTGGTTCTGACCATCTCAGCCCGCGTAGTGGGCGTGCTGGAAACGTGCCGGCAAAGATGCGGCAAATCCAAGAGGGACACTCGATGTCGGAAGTCGGCAAACGCAATTCCGCCTGCGCGATCGATCATATCGGCCTGAAAACCACCGGCGTGGTGCGCTATAATTTCGGTGCGGCTGCCCTTTATGAGGAATCGATCCGGCGCGGCGAGGCCCGCTTGACCGCCCATGGCGCGCTGGTCGCCGAGACCGGACAGCACACCGGCCGCTCGCCCAAGGACAAGTTCGTCGTCCGCGATGGCGCCACCGAACCACATGTCTGGTGGGACAACAACAAGGCGATCTCGCCGGCCCAGTTCGACACGCTGCTCGCCGATTTCCAGGCGCATGCCGCGGACAAGGATCTATACGTCCAGGATCTGGTCGGCGGCGCCGATGCGGAGTCGAGGCTGCCGACCAGGGTGATCACCGAATTTGCCTGGCACTCGCTGTTCATCCGCAATCTGCTGATCCGTCCGGATGCCGCCGAACTCGAACAGTTCGTGCCTGAGATGACGATCATCGACCTGCCGTCCTTCCGCGCCGATCCCCTTCGTCACGGCAGCCGCACCGAAACGGTGATCGCCGTCGATCTTTCGCGCAAGATCGTGCTGATCGGCGGCACCTCCTATGCCGGCGAGATGAAGAAGTCGGTGTTCACCATGCTCAACTATCTGCTGCCGGCGAAAGGCGTGATGCCGATGCATTGCTCGGCCAATGAGGGTGCGGCCGGCGACGCCGCCATCTTCTTCGGCCTGTCGGGCACCGGCAAGACGACGCTCTCGGCCGATCCCTCGCGCACGCTGATCGGCGACGACGAGCATGGCTGGGGGCCGCACGGCATCTTCAATTTCGAAGGCGGCTGCTACGCCAAGACGATCAAGCTGTCGGCGGAAGCCGAGCCGGAAATCTTCGCCACCACGCAGCGCTTCGGCACGGTGCTGGAAAATGTCGTGCTCGACGCTGATGGCGTGCCGGATTTCAACGACGGAAGACTGACCGAGAACACACGCTGCGCCTACCCGCTGGACTTCATCCCCAATGCCAGCAAGACCGGCCGCGCCAACCATCCCAACAACATCATCATGCTGACCGCCGATGCGTTCGGCGTGATGCCGCCGATCGCGCGGCTGACCCCGGCGCAGGCGATGTATCATTTCCTGTCCGGCTACACCGCCAAGGTGGCCGGAACCGAAAAGGGCGTGACCGAGCCCGAAGCGACGTTTTCGACCTGTTTCGGTGCCCCATTCATGCCGCGCCACCCTTCCGAATACGGCAATCTGCTGCGCGAGCTGATTGCCCGCCACGGCGCCGATTGCTGGCTGGTCAACACCGGCTGGACCGGCGGCGCCTACGGCACCGGCAAGCGCATGCCGATCAAAGCGACGCGCGCCTTGCTTGCCGCCGCGCTCGACGGCTCGCTCAAGACGGCCGAGTTCCGCACCGACCCTCATTTCGGTTTCGAGGTACCGGTGGCGGTTCGAGGCGTCGACAGCGCCATTCTCGACCCGCGCTCCACCTGGGCCGACAAGGCCGGCTATGACCGGCAGGCGGCAAGGCTGGTCGGCATGTTCGCCGTCAATTTTGAGAAATTCGAAAGCCATGTCGATGCCGTGGTGCTGGGCGCCGCGCCGCGCATGCAGGAAGCCGCGGAGTAATCGCGCCACAGGTTCAGCTTTCGTTGAAAGGCCCGGTTCGATCGGGCCTTTTCTTTTTCGATCCGCCGCGCCATGACTGCGGCATGGCGAGCGACGACAACATCATCATATCAGGCGATGCGGTGATCCATCCGGGCGACCTGCACGAGGATTTCATCCGCTCGTCCGGTCCCGGCGGCCAGAACGTCAACAAGGTGGCGACGGCGGTGCAACTGCGCTTCGACGCGGCCAACGCAACGGGTCTGTCGGAGCGCGTGCGCGAGCGGACGATCAAGCTTGCCGGCCAGCGTGCCACCAAGGACGGCGTCATCGTCATCGAAGCGGGCCGCTTCCGCACCCAGGAACAGAACCGGGCGGATGCGCGGGCACGGCTGACGGCATTGGTCGCCAAGGCCGCCGAACCGCCACCGCCGCCGCGCAAGAAGACACGGCCGTCGAAGGGTGCCGTGGAACGGCGGCTGAAGAGCAAGGCCGGGCGCGGCACGATCAAGAAGCTGCGCGGCCGGGTGGAGAACGATTAAGCACCACACCAATCACGCGCAAAACGACTTCCCATTTTGGACCGCAGATGCAAAGTTCAACCATTGCCATTAGCAAGGGAGACCAAGGATGGGCGTGTTCGATTTCGTCAAGAGCGTCGGCAAGAAACTGGGCATCGGCGGTGACGACGAAGCCGCACCCACGGCCGACACACTCAAGAAGGAGCTCGATTCGCACAAGCTCGGCACCGATGGCGTCGAGGTCGTCGTCACGGGCGATACGGCGGTGCTGAAGGGCGTGGTCAAGGACCAGTCGATCTTCGAGAAGGCGGTCATCGCCGTCGGCAACACGCTCGGCGTCTCCAAAGTGCAGGCCGACGAATTGCAGGTCGCGCCAGCACCTGGCACGGCCGCCGCCCCCGCCAAGGAGCCCACCTTCTACACCGTGAAGAAGGGCGACAATCTCTGGAAGATCGCCGAGAAAAGCTACGGCAAGGGCCAAGGCGTCAAGAACACGGTCATATTCGAGGCCAACAAGCCGATGCTGACCCATCCCGACAAGATCTATCCGGGCCAGGTGCTGCGCATTCCCGACCTCGCCTGATCGGCGGCTGCCAATTCGACAAGAGCGGCGGCTTTCGGGTCGTCGTTTTCATTTGATCGTGACATTTTACGGTTCCGAACCATCCAAGAGGTAATCGAATCCGTGCTCGTCCTGCCCAAAGGCGTCCGCCACATGCCGGCCTACCTGTCGCGCAGCGCGCAGGAAGAGCTGGTCGACCAGGTGAGACGGATCGTGCAGCAGGCGCCGCTGTTCGTGCCGGCCATGCCGCGCACCGGCAAGGAGATGAGCGTGCGTATGACCAATTGCGGGCCGCTCGGCTGGGTCACCGACAAGGAGCACGGCTATCGTTACCAGCCGGCGCATCCGGTAACCGGGGCGCCTTGGCCGCCAATTCCGGATGCGCTGCGCGACCTGTGGCGTGAGGTCTCGGGCTATCCGCACCCGCCGGAAGCATGCCTCATCAATTTCTACACCCCGGACGCAAAAATGGGCCTGCATCAGGACCGCGACGAGACCGATTTTTCGGCGCCGGTCGTCTCCGTCTCGCTCGGCGACGACTGCCTGTTCCGGGTTTGCCAGACTACGCG
>NZ_RZTC01000271.1:0-1672 GCF_004023165.1 Mesorhizobium sp. M7A.F.Ca.MR.176.00.0.0
GTACCTCGCTCTCACTGGCCATCGTGTCCTTGCGATCGACCTCGACCCACAGGCTTCACTCACTGCTCTTCATGGGATGCAGCCCGAACTTGACAAGAATCCGTCGCTTTTCGAGGCGCTTCGCTACGATGATCAACGCAGCTCGATCAAGGACGTGATTCAACCGACGAATTTTCCGGGGCTCGACATCGTCCCGGCGAACCTCGAACTCCAGGAATACGAGTACGAGACACCACTAGCGGCTTCGAACAAAAATTCCCCTGAAGGGCGTATGTTCTTCACCCGCATTACGCAGGCCCTTAAAGAGGTCGACGATCAATATGACGTGGTTGTGATCGATTGCCCTCCTCAGCTCGGCTATCTCACGCTCACCGCGCTGACAGCCTCCACATCTGTTCTTATCACGGTCCATCCGCAGATGCTCGACATCATGTCGATGAGCCAGTTCCTGCTCATGCTTGGCGGGATCTTGCAGTCGATAAAGGGGGTCGGGGCGAAAGTCCGGCTGAAGTGGTTCCGCTATCTGGTGACGAGATACGAGCCGATGGACGGGCCGCAGGCACAGATGGTTGGTTTCATGCAGGCGATGTTCAACAAGCGGATGCTCACCAATCAGATGGTTAAGTCCACCGCCATATCTGATGCCGGTATTACCAAGCAGACCCTTTATGAGGTTGAGCGCAGCCAGTTCACGCGTTCAACGTATGACCGTGCGATGGAGTCCCTCAACGCAGTCAATAGCGAGATTGTCTCGCTGATACACAAAGCATGGGGGCGGAAGTGATCGCTTTCTTGACAGCCGTGCAGAACCGCAAAAAACCTCGCAAAATCAGCGCAGTAAATACGAGAATGGAGGGTGCAAATGGCTAGAAAGCACCTCTTGGCCAACATCGGGGCGACCGTGGGCGATCGGAAGCCGCAAAGCAATTCATCGGAGAGCAGGGCCGAATATGCCCGTCGTGGCGCAACGCGCTCGATGATGCAGTCTCTCGATGAGATGGCGGAAAACTCTATGCGCGTCCTAGAGGGCGAAACGATCGTATCCCTTGATCCGGACCTCCTTGAGGCCTCCCCTTTCGCTGATCGGATTGCCAGCAACGACGAGGATTTTTCCGCGTTGGTCTCGGCTATTGAGCAGGCTGGTCAGTCCTCGCCTATCCTCGTTCGGCCTCACCCAGATGTTTCTGGCCGCTTTGTCATTGTTTACGGCCATCGCCGTGCTCGCGCTGCCCGTCATCTCGGCATCGCTGTGAAGGCCGTCGTCAAGCCGATCGAGGACATCGCACATGTGATCGCACAGGGGCAGGAAAACACCGCCCGCTCCGACCTCACTTTCATCGAGAAGGCCCTCTTTGCACGTAAACTGACCAGCTCCGGAATTGACAAGGAGACGGTCAAAAGCGCGCTTACAATCGACGATACGCTCCTGTCCCGAATGCTGGCAGTTGCGGAGCACGTTCCCGAACATGTTCTGGATGCATTGGGCGCCGCGAGAGGCGTTGGGAGGGATCGCTGGGAGGAGCTCAAGAAACTTCTCCAATTGCCTGGCAAATCGGCCCAGGCGTCAAATCTAATTCGAAGCGACGAGTTTGCGAGTGTCGATACCGACCAGCGCTTCGCAGTTTTGCTCGACGACCTGAAGAAGAAGGCGAAGAGCAAAAAAACCGCGGTA
>NZ_RZTC01000272.1:0-1655 GCF_004023165.1 Mesorhizobium sp. M7A.F.Ca.MR.176.00.0.0
GTCCAGGTGGTTCGGATCCCCGCCAGTGACAATCTGCTGGTGTGCAACGGGATTGTTTCCCGGCCCGCCAGCGCAGTCATGATCGGCGCCGCGCTGCTGAACAGTTGTGGCGCTAGGTCCGCCACCACGATATCGCTGGACGATCGCCGCGATGCGCTGGCCTTCTCCCTCGATGTGGGTATTTTGACTGTTCGGATTGAGAGGATCGACGGTTTGCAATAGGCTATTCGTTTGGTTCGCATCACCGGCCGCCAGCGTCACACTGTCGTAGTTGTTGAGATAGTCCGCGCCGCATCCGCTGACCGCCTGGGTGGCGCCGAGGCAGAGCAGCGCCGCCAAATGCCGCAAGGCGGCGAAGCTTACCCGGGCCATTAGATGGGTGCCGGGTTGATGCCGGCGCCTCTCAGTTGCGCACCAAGCCTCGCTCGAGTTGCGCAGGAGGCCTTATCGCCGGCGACGCATTTGTTGTTGGCGGCCGACCAGTCCAGAAGGGCCGTGTTCATCCAGCTGCCTGGCGCGCGTGCCACGCCATAGGGGGTCGGGGGCGCTCCGGTAGCAACGGCGGCCGCGGCGGCAGCTCCCTTGCCGCGAGGAGACCGTTTCCAACCACTGATGATCAGGCAGTTCTTCATGTATTGATCTTCGGCAATCGCATTGCCAAGGGCGTTGCCCAAGCCGGCACCCGCAACAAATGCCGGCGATCCGATAGCAAGATAGCCCTCGTCTACTGAGCCTTTCCGCATCTCGCACTGTGCGTGCGCGACCTCGAAACTAGGTCCATAGCCAATTTGCATGTAATCAGCTTGATTGCTTGTTTGACAGCCGCACAGCGGCAGGATGGCAGCAAGTGCCATCGACGTTTTTCTTTTCATCCCCCAGCCCTCCCAAGGCTTTAGTTCAGCATCTCCTAAAGTGGATATTTCTGCAAGTGACCAGACTCATCCTGGTAAATTTGCGAGGGCACGAATTCGAAAAAGTATAGTCGCCCCAGTGGCGTGTAGGACGGCGGCCGTAAATTGGGAGAGAGCTTACCGCCGACCTGACGCCTTGCTTATAAGTGGCGACTTATGCAATATCCGCGACGTTCCCAACGACGAGGCGCGGCATGCTGGCACGGACGGTTCACCCCTGCGATATCCATGCCATAGCCCGTATGTGCGGCGTGAGCTCCACGACGGCGTCGACAATCGGTCGAGCGGGCGCAAGCCAGGTCACTGCTACTGCAAGCCGACGGTGCGCGCGATCGGGCGCCGGCATGGCGAGCAACACCTGGCCATGGTGCTCAAAGTCATCAACTCGACTGGCAACGGCCACCTGCATGCTGCCACGCTGCAGGCTGTCTCTGCGGTGCTGCTGACCGGCGACATCGAGATTAACACCGAACTCTTCCTGGCCATGGATGAAATAGATCTAGGCAGGCTCAGGGCGGCCGCCAAGGCCCTTCCGGGTTCGACGGCCGATGTCATGGCCGGCGCACTGCTGGCGCTGCTTACAGGCCCTGCAATCGCGAGGCGCGTGGCATGCTAGCCAGGACCCCTTTCACCGGAATTGAAATCGAAGGCGTCGGCACCTATCGCCTGCCAAACGATTGGCAGGGCCAGCGACTTCGGCGCCTGCGTGGTGAGGAACGTCACACCGCGGTCTTGGCCATCGGT
>NZ_RZTC01000273.1:0-1642 GCF_004023165.1 Mesorhizobium sp. M7A.F.Ca.MR.176.00.0.0
ACCTCGACTTTACTCAATCCGCTACCGAATGAGGGTATCAACATGATAGTTCGTACGACCCGGCCAGCTTCAACGACAGACTTCTTTGGGTTTGAAAGGAACGATGTCGGAAGCGGAGTTGCACTTCCTCAAGGCGCGCATGCGCGGCGGCCAACTCAACAAGGCAAGCCGCGGCGATCTGAAGATAGGCCCGCCCGTGGGCTTGGTCTACTTGCCCGATGGCACCCTCGCACTCGACCCGGACGCCGAGGTGCAGGCCGCGCTCCGCATGGTGTTCACCACCTTCGAGCGCCTGGGCAGCGCAACCAGAACCGTCAAGTTCTTCCTCGACGAAGGCACCCTGTTCCCGCGGCGACTGCGCAAGGGACTGCACAAAGGCGAACTCATGTGGGCGCCGCCACGGCACGCCCGCATCCTCTCCAGGTCCTGCATAATCCGAGATATGCCGGCGCCTTCGTCTACGGTCGAACGCGTGGACGGCCCCGGCCGGGCGGCGGCGTCTCGCAGATCAAGGTGGATATGGCTGACTGGCGGTTCGTCATGCCCGACCTGCATCCGGGCTATATCGACTGGGAGCGCTTCAAGGCCAACCAGGAGCGTCTCGCCACCAATGCGCAAGCCTACGGAATGCAGCGCCGCGCCGGGCCGGTCCGCGAAGGATCCGCCTTGCTCCAGGGCAGAGTTCTCTGCGGCCTTTGCGGCGGGCGCATGGGCGTCCATTACAGCCAGGAGCATGGTCAGCCTGTCCCGACCTATATCTGCCAGGAAACCGCCACCCGCCGTGGCGGCAAGGTCTGCCAGTCCGTGCCCGGCAAAGTCGTCGACCCGGCGGTGGGTGCATTGCTTGTCGAGCTGATGACGCCGATGACCCTTGAGGTCACCCTGGCGGTGCAGCGCGAGCTTGAGGCACGCGCCGCCGAGATGGACACGTTGCGCCGACAGCATATCGAGCGGACGCGTCATGACGCCGAGCTCGCCCGGCGCCGCTACATGAAGGTCGATCCCGACAATCGCCTCGTTGCCGACACTCTCGAGGCCGAGTGGAACGAGAAGCTGCGGCTCCACACCGACGTTGTCGAGGACTATGAACGACGCGCGCCCGAGGAAGCCGCCGCCCTCGACGCCGAGACGCAGCAACGCGTCCGCGATCTTGCCGAGCAGTTCCCGCGGATCTGGAGCGATGCCCGCATCGATGTCCGCGAGCGCAAGCGTATCCTGCGGCTGCTGGTCGCCGATGTCACCTTAATCAAGGCCGAGACGATTACCGCAAACGTGCGGCTCTCCGGCGGGGCGACCCGAACCTTGACGCTGGACCGGCCGCTGCCGATCTTCCAGATCCGTAAATCCAAGCCCGACTTGATCGCCGAGGTCGACCGCTTGCTCGACCGTTATTGCGATCGCGAGGTCGCCGACATCTTCAATGAACGCGGTCAGCGGACCTGGGACGGCAAGCCGTTCAATCTCAAGAAAATCGCTTTCATCCGCCGAACTTATAACCTGCCCGGTCGTCGCCAGCGCCTGCGCGATTGTGGTATGCTCACCACCCAGGAAGTGGCCGAACGCTTCGAGATCGCCGAGACCACCGTGCATCAATGGGGACGTCAGGGGCTCATCACCAAAGCCTACAGCGACAATCTCAGCC
>NZ_RZTC01000274.1:0-1615 GCF_004023165.1 Mesorhizobium sp. M7A.F.Ca.MR.176.00.0.0
GAAGAACGCCCGGTCACTATCATCACCGGCCGGGTGTGGAAGAAAAAAGGCGGCAAACCGGAAGGCGTCCACGTCATGCTGGTGGCGCCAGACGACGATTCGGCGGTGCGCCGGGCACTCGAATCGCTTGCCGCCGAAGGGTACGCCGAGGCCGAACTCGACCAGATCGGCGACATGGACGGCATCCCCGACGAAGAGCCGCATATCTCCGCTTTCCAGGGCGCGCTCGAAGGCGAAGTGTCGATCGTCACCTTCGACGTGCCGATCTGAACCCGAACCCGGTCCAGCTTTCGAATCGACTGCCGAGACGAATCGGCGACCGAGGCCTTCCCAGCCGACAAAAATGTGCACTGCCGCCTCAAGGAAGGCCGAGCTAGGCTTCTCGGCTTCGGCTTGCCCGGGGCAAGTGTTCTGGTAAGAAACCATCACCATCATCAAACAGACGGAGCGGCCGTGTCCCAGCCCATCAAGATAGGCATCGTCGGCGTTGGCAAGATCGTCCGCGATCAGCATCTGCCGGCCCTGGCGAAAGACCAGGACTATCGCCTCATCGCGGCTGCCAGCCGTCACGGCAAGGTGGATGACATCCCGAATTTCCCTCACATCGAAGCCATGCTCGATGCGGTGCCCGAGCTCGAGGCCGTGTCGCTCTGCATGCCGCCGCAGTTCCGCTACGATGCGGCGCGCACCGCGCTGATGGCCAAGAAGCATGTCTTCCTGGAGAAGCCGCCTGGCGCCACGGTCAGCGAGGTCGAGGACCTCAAGACATTGGCCGCGCAGAACGGCGTCTCGCTGTTCGCCAGCTGGCACTCGCGCTATGCGCCGGCGGTCGAGGCCGCGCGTGCTTTTCTAAGTTCAGCCCGCATCCACTCGGCCGCCATCAACTGGAAGGAAGACGTGCGCCGCTGGCACCCGAACCAGGAATGGATCTGGGCTCCCGGCGGTTTCGGCGTCTTCGATCCCGGCATCAACGCGCTGTCGATTGCCACCCATATCCTGCCGGCGATGTTCATCACCTCGGCGGTGCTGGATTTTCCCGAAAACCGCGCCTCCCCGGTTGCCGCGCGCGTCGCCTTCCGCACCTCGAACGGGTTGCCGGTGACGATGGACCTCGACTGGCTGCAGACAGGCCCGCAAAGCTGGGACATCCTGGCCGACACCGACAAGGGCGCGATGGTGCTGTCGGGCGGCGGCTCGAAGCTCGCCATCGACGGCAAGGTGGTTCATGACGAGCCGGAGGCCGAGTACCCGATGCTCTACAAGCGCTTCGCCGAGATCGTCCGCGCCGGCACCTCCGATGTCGATCTGGCGCCGCTGCAGCATGTCGCTGACGCCTTCATGCTCGGCAAGCGCAACGTGGTCGAGGCGTTCTTCGATTGACAATGGGCTGTGAAGAGCGACCTCGCTCCGATCCCCACTTCCCGGATCATTTGCGAAGGGCGCGCCGCCCCTCATTGTCCTGCCGGACATTTCTCCCCGTATAGTGACGGGGAGAAAGGGGCAATGGCGACGCCGGCGTTCGCCCTGCAAGGTCGCCGATTGGCGAAATCGTCAGCGACGGCGTCCTTCTCCCCGTCACTATACGGGGAGAAGATGCCGGCAGGCAGATGAGGGG
>NZ_RZTC01000275.1:0-1600 GCF_004023165.1 Mesorhizobium sp. M7A.F.Ca.MR.176.00.0.0
CCGGAGCAACGGGTTGCCGAACGCGCAAGGCGGACCGGCCAGGAAATGGCCGTGCATGCCCGCGAAATCGAGCAGGCGCTTGCCGGTGCGGACGAGCGTTTCGCGTCGAGTGCCGCGGCCGCGGCAGCCCGTGTCGAAGAGCAGGTCTCAGGCGTCGAGAACCGCCTCGCCTTCACAGCCGAGACGATGGGCCAGAAGCTCAACGAACAGGTGTCGAATGCCGAGGCGCAACTTGTCTCGCGCGCCAATGTGATCGCCGAGACCTTCACCGCGGTTGGCCAGCATATCGGCCAGAGCACCAACGATGCCGCCAAGACGATCGGCGCCAACACCCGCGAACTCAACACCATGCTCGCCGCACGTTCGGCCGAAATGTCGAAGATCCTCGACGAAACCGCACGGCCCTTGGTCGAGCGCTTCGCCCAGGGCGGCTCGGAACTGCAAAAGAGCATGGAAGAGGTCACCGAACGCGCCACCGAGAAGCTGCGCAGCGAGAATGCCGCGCTTGTCGACGCGCTCGCCAGCCGCACCGCCGAAACCTTGTCGGCGGTCGAAGGCGCCCGCTCGTCGCTGTCCGACAGCGTCGCTGATCTCATCGGCCGCATGACCAAGTCCAGCTCGCAGCTCGGTCAGTTGATCGACCAGGCCGCGGTCAATCTCGGCCAGGTCGATGAACGCCTGAGCGGCAGCACGCAAAGCTTCGCCGCCACCACCGAGAAGGCCGCGCAGACCTTTGCCAGCTCGGCACGTCTGGTCGATTCGAACACGACAAGGCTGACGGAACTGTCGTCGTCCACCTTGCGCGAGGTCGCGTCGATCGCCACCAAGTTCGACGAGCACAGCCGCCTGCTCTCCAGTGCTTCGGACCTGTTGAGCTCGGCCCAGAGCAACCTCGAACACACGCTCGAACGGCAGTCGTCGCTCGAAGACCTCGCCGTCGGCCTGGTCAAGAAGTCGGAGGATCTCGAAAGGGTCATGCGCTCGTTCGAAAATCTCGTCGGCCAGACACTGCAGAACGCCGAAGGCAAGACGATGGAGTCGGCCGACAAGATCCGCAACGCCATCACCGACGTCGTCGACTCGGCAACCAAGCGCTTTGCCGATGCGACCGAGGAGATGCGGCGCACCGCGGGCTCGATCAAGAGCGAACTCGACCTGACCCGGGCCGAGCTCAAGAAGGGCGTCATCGAAATGCCGGAAGAGGCAAAGGAATCGACCTCGGCCATCCGCCGCGCCGTTTCCGAGCAGATCAACGCCCTGAAGGAGCTTTCGGACATCGTGGCCAAGTCCGGCCGCGGCGGTGACGGGTCCGAACCACGCAACCTGCGTCCGGCGCCGCAAGCGCCGGCCGCACGCGCTGCCGAGCCGCCGCGCCGCGCACCGGCACCGCAGCCGGATCTGCGCACGCCTCAGGCGCCCTTGGGCGGCCCTGCATTGCGCGGCACGCTCGACCTTGAGCGTCCTGCCGAGGCGGCACCGCGTCCGCGCGGCGATGCCAGCGCCCGCACGCCCCAGGGCGGCTGGGTGCGGGATCTGCTGACCGCGGCATCGAACGATGAGGACCTCAGGTCGGCAGCCCCTACGGCCCCCGTGGAAGCGC
>NZ_RZTC01000276.1:0-1518 GCF_004023165.1 Mesorhizobium sp. M7A.F.Ca.MR.176.00.0.0
GGGCAAGGTCGAGCGCCGGGTTCGCGATCAGCGCATGGCGCTCGAGCCTTACGGCCGATCATTTTCGGATTTGTCCGATCTGCAGAGTTGGACGGATGCTCGCCTCGAGGCCTTGTCGCAGCAGCGCCGGTGCCCGGCGACAGGAACGAGCGTCTCCGAAGCCTGGAGGGATGAGGCGCAAAGGCTGACGCCTGTGCCAGCGACCCTGCCCGAGCCGTTTGATGCCGTCGCCACACGCAGCGTCGGCGTCGACGGCTTGGTGGCGTTCGAGGGGCGTCAGTACAGCGTGCCGTTTCGCTTTGTTGGCCAGCAGGTGGAGATTCGAGGAACGGCCACGAGTGTTCAGATCCTCAAGGCTTGCGAGACCATAGCCGTTCATCCTCGCAAGACGGACTCCCGACTGGTGATCGACCAGGCGCATTACGATGGCCCCAGCACCGACCGGGTCAAGGCGCCGCCGCCCCTCGGGCGCATGGGCGCCAGAATCCAAGAGCTGGCTTCCACCCCGGTCGCCCAGCGCTCGATCGATCTCTACGCCGCCCTTGCGGAGGTCGCCCGATGAGTACACCCAAGCTCGATATTGACCGTACGCGCACCAAACTGAACACGCTCGGCTTGACCTACGCCGCCGGTCATCTCGACTACCTCCTGGCCGAAGCCGTGGCCAAGGAGATCGCCCCCCACGCCTTTCTGGATCGCCTGCTGGAGAGCGAATGCTCTGGACGTGAGGAGCGGCGGGTGAAGGTCTCGTTGAAGATGTCGGGACTCCCGACAGGCCAGACCCTGGAGAATTTCGACTTCGCCTTCCAGCCGGCGATCGAGCGCTCGCGGATCGACACCTTGGCCACGGGCGCCTGGATCCGCAACGCCGAGACCGTGCTGATGCAAGGCCCGCCTGGCGTCGGAAAGACCCACCTGTCAGTCGCCCTGGGGACACGCGCCATCGAACTGGGTTTCTCGGTTCTCTATTATCGCTTTGACGAACTCATGACCGCGCTCAAGGTCGATGCTGGACTGCCGCCCTCGCGCCTGAAGCGTCGACGCTACATGAACATGGCCTTGCTCATCATCGACGAGCTCGGCTTCGAGCCCATGACCCGAGAAGAGGCCAGTCTCTTCTTTCGCCTGATTACCTATAGATATGGCCGCGGCGCCATCCTGATCACCACCAACAAAAGCATCCGCGACTGGACCGAATTGCTCGCCGGCGACGAGATCCTGGCCATCGCCATCCTCGATCGACTCTTGCACCATTCAAACGTGCTCAACATCAAGGGACGATCTTACCGCCTGCGCGATCTGGAAGAGGCTCTCAGGATCGCAAACGCCTGATCAGCCCCACACACCGGCCGATGCAAGGCGCGCGCCGACTCTTACGGTCCGCGCGCCTTGCATCAGCCTACTGCCAGGAGAACGTAAGAATGGGTGTCGCCTTAGCTCGTAAAACTGGCCGTCGCTTGACATATGGCATGAGCCGGGCCGAACTGTTTGCCGCAGTGGACGCTCCGGCGCTGAGAC
>NZ_RZTC01000277.1:0-1509 GCF_004023165.1 Mesorhizobium sp. M7A.F.Ca.MR.176.00.0.0
CTCTTGTGGGCGGGGGTTAGGGGTGGGGGTCCGTGCCGGGCGAAGGCCGGCAATAGTGGCTCAAGCGGCTCCCTGCCGGTTGTCGATCATGGCGCGGCGTGCCGAGCGGCGCCACTCGACGGCGCCGGCAAGGCCGTACAGCACCGTCTCGGTGGTCGCCCAGTCGATGCAGCCATCGGTGATGCTCTGGCCATAGAGCAGCGGCTTGCCCGGCACCACGTCCTGCCGGCCGGCGACGAGATTGCTCTCGATCATCAGGCCGATGATGCGCTCGTCGCCTGCCGCGACCTGGCCGGCGACATCTGCCGCGACCTTGGGCTGGTTCTCGGGCCTTTTGGCCGAGTTGGCGTGGCTCACATCGATCATCAGCCTGGGCGCAACGCCGATGCGGGCGAGTTCCACAGCGGCGGCTTCGACGCTCGCCGCGTCATAGTTGGGCTGAACGCCGCCGCGCAGGATGACGTGGCAGTCCTCATTGCCCGTGGTCGTGGCGATGCCGCTGCGCCCGCCCTTGGTCACCGCCATGAAATGATGCGGCTGGGCGGCCGATTTCACAGCTTCGGCAGCAATCCTGAGATTTCCGTCGGTGCCGTTCTTGAAGCCGACCGGGCAGGAGAGGCCCGAGGCGAGTTCGCGGTGGATCTGGCTCTCCGTGGTGCGCGCGCCGATCGCGCCCCAGGCGACGAGGTCGGCAATGTATTGCGGCGTGGTCATGTCGAGGAATTCGGTCGCTGCCGGCAGGCCGAGATTGTTGACGGCAGACAGCACGTTGCGTGCCATCCGCAACCCCTTGTCAATGTTGAAGCTGCCGTCGAGGTCGGGATCGTTGATCAGGCCTTTCCAGCCAACCGTCGTGCGCGGTTTCTCGAAATAGACCCGCATCACGATCTCCAGCCGGTCCGACAGGCTCTCGCGCAGCGCCGCCAGACGGCTGGCATAGTCGACGGCGGCGACCGGATCGTGGATCGAACACGGGCCGACGATGACGAGCAGCCTATCGTCGGTACCGTTCAAGATGGCATGGGTTGCGTTGCGCGATGCGCTGACGGTGCGCGTCGCCGTCAAAGTGCGCGGGATCTCCCGCATCACCTCGTCCGGCGTACTCAGTTCTCGGATTTCCTTGACCCGGAGATCGTCTGTGGTGGTCAACACGGCTTTCTGCTCCTGTCGAGAGCATGATGCCGAAAAGCGTGAAGCGGTTTTCGGACGAGATCATGCTCCTCTTTGATTTAGAGGAAACCTGCCGGCTGAAACAAAAAAGCCGCCAGGTATGGCGGCTGTTCGGATCTTGTTGCTGCAATCTTCAGATCGAGCGCAATCCTCCCGCCGCCAGCGAGCTCCTAAAGTACCAATATGTGGCGGTCAGGTTGATCATGAGGCTCATATAGTCGATGCGGAGGCGCTTGTCACGTGCCCTGATTGGAGACAATTCGGGATTGGCCGAAGCCTCCCCGCCTTCGTCATCCACGGGCGGAGCAGGAGCGTAGCTCCGTCGCGGAGACCCGAGGA
>NZ_RZTC01000278.1:0-1494 GCF_004023165.1 Mesorhizobium sp. M7A.F.Ca.MR.176.00.0.0
GGCAAAGGCGGCGCCAAACCATTTGGGATAGGGCGCATAGCGGCGCTCGACCAGCATGGCGAGCCGCATGATATTTCCGACCATGCGCGCGGCGATTACGCGGGAGCCAATCTCGTCACCGGCATTCCCGGTTCGACCGATATAGGCGCGTTCCTCGGCGACGCGTCCCCACTGGGCCGCGAGCTTGTAAAGCCACACAGGTGGGAAGTAGCAAAGGCGATCCCTAAGAGCACTTAGTTCGCCGATCTCGTCTCGAAACACCGCACCAGCCGTCACGGTCAAAAACAATTGCTCGGGATAGGAAAGCCAATCGTGCGTGGTGATGTCAGCTGTAAACTGCCTCCCGAGAAAGCGATCGCACCAAGCCGACAATGTATATAGTTCAACGCCGTGTTCTGATCCCAGCAGACCTTCTCGGGCATCTGCAGCGGACGGACGGACATTGGTGGGGTAGCGAACTGACCAGCCGTCGAATCTATCGGGCAAGCTGAGGTCCAGGATCCGCATTATCTCCCGGGCTGTCTCGGAAAATTCCGCTTCGGGTGAAAGATCTGCACGCATGGACCGTAGTCGTGGTCTGCGGACATATCAGTGCGGTAGCCAAGCACTTCTGACCCGAGGCCAATCCTGGCCGCCGCATGGGGCAGTTTGGGAAAATGCTGTTGGAGAATAGGTGCAACGAGGCTTTCGTAGAACCGTTGCGACAAGCCAATGCCAACGCCATGAATCATCGATGAACTCGCAGATATCGGTCCAGCCCAGAGCGAGCCTCGGCGAACAAGGAAGAGCACAGGGGGTTCATTCTCATTCAGCCCTGTGGCACCTTTGCTCACCCGGCAATGCACCGCTTCACGATAAGACCATGCCCGAGATACCCCCTTACGAAGACAGCCCCCCGAATGTCGACGCGATAACCGATTACGACTGGCGCCACAGGATCACTTATCTGCGCCTCTTCGACGCAGCGCGGGACGGGGCCGCCTGGCGGGAGGCTGTCGAGATCATTTTTGGGTTCGATGTCGATGCCCACCCGGAACGCGCCAAACGCATCTATGATAGCCATTTGGCCCGCGCGCGCTGGATGAGCGAAGTTGGTTATCGGTATCTGGTCCAAGGCCGATTTGTGCAGTGACGATAATTGCGGGGAGGCAGCGATTTTCACACGGGCATGGGAGGGGGCCGCAGCCCTTGTTCCTCCGACGGGATCAGACCGGCCGCCGCTTCAACGGTCGAATTGAAGTCAATCGTTGCAAATTTGATGAAGGCCGATGAGTGGACGCCTCGTCCAGAGGGTGATGAAAAGCGGTGGCCCGCTGCCGCCCTTGTCTGGCCGCAACGCGTTTCGCAGGCTTGCCCGATCAGCGATCAGCGTCCCATGATGGCGAGCAGCGCCGCCTGCGAGACGTCAACCGCGATCGAGCATGATGACCGGCATGAGGCTGATGGCGACAGCATCAACCATCGACGCGATGAAGAGAAAGCCGAAGGCCAAGG
>NZ_RZTC01000279.1:0-1456 GCF_004023165.1 Mesorhizobium sp. M7A.F.Ca.MR.176.00.0.0
GCGCTGGGCCTGTCCCTCGACATCCAGCGCGAGCGACTTCTCCACCTCCGCGAGCTGTCGTCTCTTCTCGGCAAGCTCGCCGACGAAGGCGAACTCACCGCCGTCGCGGGAGCGGTAGGACGCAAGACGACATTCGGCATCGGCGAGATCCGGCACATTGACAATCTCTTGGTTGGCGTCTGGCTCCCTCGACTTGAACAAGGCATCCTGTAGACAGCCGAGTTGTCGGCCGAAGCGTCCAGGACCTCCGAAAGGTTGCTCACTGTGGTCTGAAATGATGCGAGAAGACGAGCGAAATTTCGCGTCCTGTTAAATCCGTCCACACCGGCCTAGGCGCGCTAAGCCGTTGATTCAGTGACGCCTGAACTGGTGCAACGGCCGACCGTTTTGAGAAGTAGAACGAGTTTGCGACAAGGCCGCAAATGAGCCAGAGGGTGAAGGTTCTCTGCAAATTACCTAAAGCTTGCAAACAACTAAAGGCCACGCTAAACAATCGCCGACATCAAGAGTTGGACTGACGTCCAACGCCAACCTGCTGACCGAGCAAGGTGGCGCTTCCGCCAGGAAGGATGTGGCCGAACCGGCAACCAAACGGATCCCGCCACGCGTCAGTCTGCTCACATGCTTGGAGTAGAGTGATGCAAGGGGATAGTAAGTCCGATCCGCCACTGGTGACCCAATCCTGTGACGAGATTCACTATGTGGGCTCCTGTTACTGGAAAAAGCGGTTTGGCCGATCAGAGTGGTCTAACATATATGTTGTCGCTCATCGCCAGCCGCAGCCTGAGCACGATAAGCAAAAGGCCAGTTGGACGCATGTTTACAGGATTGTTGAAGACATCCGGATGGGGCGATCGCTCGTTTATCTTGAGGCTGTGTTGCAGGGCGACTGCATGATCCGGGGCTTAGCTGCGGCCAAACAACTCATCGAAATTTTCAGCAATGCAGCTCGGCTAGACGAAGACCTGCGACGATCGACCAGAATTGAGCGGACTGCGTAAGTGGCTCAACAATTTGTCACGGCACAAGATCCATAACTTGTGTCAGCCTGATTGCGGTTGCAGGTCCGAAATCGCTGCTCACGATCCGCAAAATCCTTGCTCCCGATGCGGTGAAATCTGTGCTCACGATCGTCTGAAACCCGCAAGGTGGCGCAAGCGACCTATGTGCTGCGCCGCCGGCACAGCTTGACGGCTCAGGATCAGCAGCATGTTTTCGTCAACCGTTACGCTCAGCCTCTGCCCCACGACGGCGTGGCCTACATCCTGGCCAAAGCGCCTTAGCATAACCCGAGATCGGCCGAGGTTGGCTCAAAAAGATCCGAATTCTTCACGGACGACGAAAGCTCTCTGCAGCCTTAAGTCTTCAGGTGGGGCGAAGCGACACCGGGTATACTGCCTTGCGCTGGGCCTGTCCCTCGACATCCAGCGCGAGCGACTTCTCCACCTCCGCGAGC
>NZ_RZTC01000280.1:0-1443 GCF_004023165.1 Mesorhizobium sp. M7A.F.Ca.MR.176.00.0.0
CGGGCCGGTTCGACAAGGCGAGCAGCGGCAGCCCTCGGGATAAGCCAGCCGGCTGTCAGTCAACATGTGAAGCAACTCGAGACCACGCTCGGCATCACCCTCTTCAAGAGATCAGCCAACCGCATCGTCCCCTTGCAGGAAGCATGGGAGCTCCTGCGAAACGTTGAACTTGCCCTGACGTCCCTGGATCGGCTGGAAGCGTCAATCTTCGCGATGAAGAACGAGGAAAAGCAAAGGATTGCGATTGCCGCGCCTTCTGTTTTCGGTTTCGTGACCTTGCCCAAGGTGGTGGCGATTATCCACGCAAAGACCGCTTCGAACGTCCGGTCAATTTCTGGAAGCTACGACCAGATCGGCGAGCACATCTTGGCCGGTCGCGCGGATCTGGGGATCTCGAGATTGCCGCTGGACCCACGCCTGTTTGAATGGGCGCCGCTCGGGTCGGCGCGCAACGTGTGCATCTTTCATCCCGACCACCGCTTTTCACAACAGACCTGTATCGAGGCGCACGACCTGGCTGGCGAAACGATCGTCGATATCGATCCCCAGTTCGCCGCCCACCAGATGAACTTCAATGCGTTGCGCTTCGCCGGCGTTGAGCCAGACATACTGGTGGAATTCGATTGCAACGGTCACGAGGCCGGATACGTTTCGGCTGGCCTGGGCATTTCCATAACCAATGAAATCATTGCGCGTGAATACGAAGCGTTTAACCTCCAAGCAAAACCGGTGGAACCGTCAGCGCTCTATCATTACGTCGCGATTTGGCAGAAGGGCAGGACCTTTTCGAATGCTCTGAGCGTGTCGCTCGAGGCGATCATCGCGGCCTTTTCCACCCCTGCGAAAGGGTGAGATTTCTCAGAGGGCGGCTAGAGAACGACACTAGGCGGCCAAGCGCGGCGCGTGCGCCGGCGGCCGCACTGGGAACTCAAGCCGTTTCCAAACCGCCTTGGAATTGAGCGAGTTGCTTTGGAAAATGATGAGCGAGGTAGCGTACGAGTTTGTGGCTATCCATCAGCCGGTTAGGTATCGTCGTACCGTTACAAGTTCGAGGCCCCACGAACCCACGTGCTCAGCGGAGTTTCGAAATTCCTGGCTCAACTCGGCCTGGCAGGGCCTGCGTGAAAAATGAGCTGCCCGCAGACGTGACCGGCTGAGCCACTTCCTGGCTGATGTCGGGGTGATTAACGGCTCTGAAGTGCGGCAGCGTCGCCTTTTGAAAAGTATGAGCTCGAGGCAGCCATTTCATACGGTTCCTGGCCGCATCAACCAGTTCCTCCTCGCGGGTAAGGCCGTTCATAAAGAGCTTTAGCAGGTGAGAAGCCGCTTCTTCGGCATCGGGCGAAGTAAGCGGCAATTTGCTCTCGTCGCACACAGTCCGGCAAATGCGAGACAACATTTCAATCTCGCACGGACCAAGGCAGTGACCAGGGTACAACATAA